>RQOP01000083.1 GCA_008373095.1 SAR202 cluster bacterium
TACCAAAGCTCATAATAAAGGTCCCATCTTTGCTGAACTTCTGAATCCTATTATTCAAGTGATCTGCAACAACAAGATTTTGTTCATTATCAAATGCAATGCCTGAAGGTCCCATCAGTTGCCCTTCATTTGTCCCTGCTGCACCCCAATGCTTAATCGGATCACCTTCATGGGAAAAGATATTGATACGATTGTTTTGTTCGTCGCTTACATAAACATTACCTTCAGCGTCTGCTGCCATACCGGTAGGCCATCTGAACTCTCCTAAACCTTCACCGTACCCTCCATAAATCCCAAAATATTCACTGTCGATGTCATACATCGTGATTCGCAATTGAGCGGTAGCTGGTACATAGGCTCTACTGACCGTATGCATCCTCCCCTCTTTCCCGATAGCGGTGTCCACCGGAAACATGAAACCTCGGCCATCCATTACGCATATTCCGATTGTGTGACTGTATTTTAGAAAGGCACTTTTGGTTTGAGTTGTCGTCATAAAAGCATCCCCAAATAATTAAGATTGTTGAAATTCTGGAACAGAAGCAACCACACTCATCACTTCAGAAATCTTTTGGGCCGCAGTGTTTTTGTCCTTGAGAAAATCGATATCCGATATGCCGTTCTCCTCTGCAAATTCAATCAAGGTGTTATGAATGTAATCAGAGGTTTGAATCGCACCTAATTGAGACAAACATTGATCTACACATTCTTCAGCAGACATGGAATCACCGGCTTGGGCTATCACATTCCCCACAATTTTTCTAACCCCAGGCTTGGAGAGATCTCCCAGATGCTGGGAAGCGAAATTAACGCGTTCCGTCAAGGAGCCAGTTTCTATCCATTCCAACCCTTGGTGCCAACCTTCCACCGAAGGAGGATTTAGTAATTGCTGTCCCATAAAGGTGACCTGGCTATTCCGTTCGGAAATTCGAATATTTGGGGTTCCAAATTCCTCAGTAGTTCTGAGTACATTACCCGCCAATTCGGCTGGGCTTTTAATCTTTTTATAATGACAGGTTTCAGATTTGAAAAAATCAGATTTGAAAAGAACTCTAATCATCTCCCCAATATCATAGCCACTGTCAAAATAAGCTTTTTCTAATATAGAAATGGCTCCCATGTCCTGAGGGTCTTTGTAAGGCCAGGAGGGCACTGGAGGTTCGTCGGCAACAAAGAAATGATATAAATGCCGAGATATGAACCTAGCAGTTGCAGGCTGTTCGCAAATGATCTTAATTATTTCTTCTCCATTGAAATTTCCCTTGCGCCCCAGAAAAGTTTTCTCACCATCATCGTGATCATCTTCTTTGTACTCATACCGCCACGCCAATTTGCCATACGGCATTATTGAGTTACGAATAGCTAACTCCTTAATATAGTCAGAATTCGCAATACTCCATCCTGTGAACGCTCTTGAACACTCCTTAATATCATCCTCGCTATAATTTCCAACTCCCATCGAGAATAGCTCAAGGAGTTCACGACCATAATTTTCGTTAATAGCCCCGTCATGATTATCAACATTGTCTAGCCATATGATCATTGCCGGGTCTTTAGAAAGTTTAAGTAAAAGTTCATCCAGTTTCCCCAGTCCATGGCTACGAAACATCCTAAGCTGATCACTCATGGGCTTACCATTGGTTACTTTTGTGTATCCGGTGGCAAAAACGTTGTGCCAGAAAAGGGCGATTTTCTCCCTTAATGGGGAATCAGTAGAGACCAGCCTATACAACCAATAGGAACCGGCTCCGGATGTATCGTGAGTAACTGACTGATCCGGAAAATAGCGCCTAACTAAAGCATCGTTTATACGAGAAGAATCAAGGTCATCTATCAATCCATCAACTACCTTTTCGTAACCGACAGAAAGATATTCATCCAACTGTTCTTTTGTTGATCCAAATCCGGCTCTCCTAAGCAAATGGGCCATCAATTTAATATTCGGACTTGTAGTCACCATTGTTTTCACTTACCTCAGTAATGTCTTCAGGTACCTTAATCATGCAAGTTCAATGTAATTTATCACAAACTTCAGAGCTAATCACGACTACAGATAGGATTTTCACTCCTCTTTTTGTAAGATTCACATTATTAACTTCAAACGGAATCCAGCGGTTAAATTAAGGAGCTTATTTTGCCCATTGCTGAATTAGAGGGTGCAAACATTCATTTTGAGCGAAGAGGAGTCGGAGAAGCAACCTATGTCTTCTGTCATGGACTAGGAAGTAATGGCATCAAATTTGAAAAAGAAGATATGGATTGGTACGCAAAGTACTTCGACGTTATTTCTTGGGATAACCGCGGATTAGGCAGGTCAGGGTCTTCTGAAAAATATTCCCTCCCCCTATATGCAACAGACTTGAAAAACCTACTCCAGTATTTAAACATCAGTAAGTCGATTATATTTGGAGTCTCTTGGGGTGGGGTTCTGGCACAAAAGTTTGCAACCATGTTTCCTGAAATGTGTTCGGCTATCATCTTGGATTCTACTTCGAGTGAAGTCAATCAAAAGGCTTCAGAAAATTGGTACACTCGAGGAGAAATCGCACGATTAGGTATGGAAAACGCTTTGGCGGGGAGGAAGTTAACGGAGGCATTTGATGGCCATAGGACAGCTTCGACTAATGTTCAGCCAGATGTCTCGAGTGAACATCTCAATTCGTATGTCGCCCAATGCCGCGCAACAGCAGGCTTAAGAGAGCATCCTCTAACTCACGAATTAGCCTCCATAGGGCTGCCGGCACTCATTGTTGGCGCAGGCAAGGACAGTGTAGCTGGAGCAGGAGGTTCGGTAATATTAGGTCGAACCTTAACAAATTCTAAATTACACATATTCCAAGAGGCTGGCCACGGAGTATATGCCACTGAAAGAGAAGAATTCCGCCAAGTTTTGATTAAGTATTTAAAAAAGATTGCTTTAATTTAATCCCTTTCCGTGATGACGGGTAATGCAATCGTTACCCTCGCTCCTCCTTTTGGGCTTTCCACAATTTTTACGGTTCCGGAATGAATTTCCACCTGCTGCGTAACTAGAGACAAACCTAAACCAGAACCTAGTGAATGGCTATTAGAACCTCTCTGAAATCTTTCTAAAACCAAATTTCTCTCATGTTCTTCGACTCCCATCCCATTATCGTCCACATTAATGTAGAGCGACTCGCTATCAATACTGACAGTTATATCAATTTCCAAGTTTTCTTTAGAAATATTGGAATGAACGTAAGCATTTTCTATCAAATTGTTGAACATCACAGTTAGACCTTCACGCCAGGCGTTTACAAGGGGTGGAGGATCCGAAAACTGTAGATTAATATGACCACCGCCTTGACTCCTCATTTGACGAGCGGTCAGTTCCTTGAGAAGGGACGTTAAATCCACTTCTTCAAAAATGGTTTCCTCCGAGAGATCTCCTCGTGCTAGCAATCTCAATGACTCGAGTGTTGAGAAAAGCCTCTCTTGCTGATTTATAACATCTTCTAATATGTTTCTTCTTTCATCAGCCGGCATTTCCAAATGTCGTTCAAGAAGCTCCAAATTCATCTTCATACTAGTTAAAGGGGTTCTCAATTCATGAGCCAAATTGGATGCAAATCCCCTAGAGGTCTCAAGAGCCCTCTCAGTTTGATTGGAACTAACACCTAATCGCGAAATCATCGAGTTCAAACTTTGGCTTAGGACTTTGACTTCAGATAAAGAATACAAATGCTCTACAGGTATTCGAATAGATAAATCTGAAGAATCATTTATGTTTTCCGCATAGTTTTGTAGCCGTTTCAAAGGTTTTAAAAGAACTCCGCAAAGGATCCATGTTATTAAAGCGGACAATAAAATGGCTATTATTCCCACAGAAATAAAAGTCTTCCTGAAATCCTGCATCGTTGTACTTATAAAATCTCTGGAAACTGCAACTTGAATACCTATTTGGTCAAATTTCCCGGCTCGAGGGGCAACAGGAATCTGCAGCGTTTTAGTTAAAACTCTCCACTCTTTTCCATCCACGGTGACATTGGAATACCCATTACTTGACGTGGTCAGTATTTCAGGGAACCCGTCGGTATATAGAAAGAGATCGTTATTCAAAAAAATTCGAGTGGGAATTTGAACGTCAAACAAGTTATCCACAGAGGCATTCGACATGTCGGTCCGTTGGACAAAGCGCCGTAATTTTAAGATTGTAGAAAGTGAGCCCTCAGATGACACAGCCTGGACTTGCCAGCTCAGCCTCGCGTCTATCTGTTTACGGAGATCCTCTTCTGTTAGTTGATTTATCACCGCGCCAGAAAATATGACGATTAATGTGCCTACAAAAGATACCAGTAACGTTATTAAAAATCTAAAGCTCACTTCTTTAATACGAACCCCACTCCACGAACCGTCTCTATAATTCTCTCTCGTCCACCGATTTCCAATTTTTTACGTAAATATCCAATGAAGACATCTACAACATTTGTATCTACGTCAAAATCATATCCCCAGACCCTGTTCAACAACTGTTCTCGGCTCATCACCAGGCTTAGATTGTTTGCCAAAACATGAAGAAGATCGAATTCTTTCTTGGTCAAATCTAAGGAACGACCATAATATTCTGCACTCCGCCGCAATGGATCAACTATTAATTCCCCGACAGACAAAATTTTGGAATCAACAGCCGAACGTCTCCTGAGCAATGCGTGGATGCGAGCCAGTAATTCATCAAAGGAAAAGGGCTTTACAACGTAATCATCTGCCCCAGCCTCCAGACCTGAGACCCTATCCGATACCTCGTCTCTAGCAGACAAAATGCATATCGGGATATCGATATCAAGACTTCTAAGGTATTTGGTAACCTGTATGCCGTCCACTTCCGGCATATTAATATCAAGGATCAGTATGTCAGGTAGATCTTTTTCTATTTCCTCGATGGCTATTTCACCATTCAAGGCTGAGCGAACTTTGAAGCCCTCGAATCGCAAACTTCTTTCAAGGGCTTCGCAAATTGCAACATCATCATCTGCTATCAGTACGGATGAAGTCATGAGACACCTATTTATCAGTAAGTAACTTTTTTAGGTTGCCTTTCCAAGTATAGAAATTTATTGCTGGCCTCTTCCTGGGTTATCTCACCAGATTCCACTGCAGCCGAAATCTTCGCCTTTATATCTCCAATGTCCATCATAGGTTTTTTGTGATGGTGTCTCTTACCATGCCACTTCTTACCCTTCTCTTTCCTTTCTTCCAAACCTGCCAATTTGGCATCAGCTTCCTCTTGAGTTATTTCACCAGACTCCACTGCAGCTGCTATCTCGGCCTTTATCGATTCAAGTTTGGCCGACATCTTTTCCTGTCTGGAATTCCTCTTTGCCTCAATGTCGGCTAACTTCGCATCCGCCTCTTCCTGGGTTATCTCACCAGATTCCACTGCAGCCGAAATCTTCGCCTTTATATCTCCAATGTCCATCATAGGTTTTTTGTGATGGTGTCTCTTACCATGCCACTTCTTACCCTTCTCTTTCCTTTCTTCCAAACCTGCCAATTTGGCATCAGCTTCCTCTTGAGTTATTTCACCAGACTCCACTGCAGCTGCTATCTCGGCCTTTATCGATTCAAGTTTGGCAGGATTGCTATCATGTCCACGGAACTTTTTTTCCAATAAGGAAATGGCCGCATCGACTTGGTCCTGAGTGATCTCTTCATTCTGAATTGCTGTCTGGATTCTGGCTTTTAATGCATCGATATTAATCTCAGCAGGAAGAGAATCTAGTGAAGTAAGCGAATCAGTCCGTGTTCCGTTGGGATCATCCGCGTAGATAGGGGAACAAGCCACAGTCGCTAGGCCCATGGGTAGTATCAGCATTCCTGCTAATATGAGTTTTATGTTTCTTAAACGAATCATTTTCTTCTCCAAATAGTATTATCCAATAATTTGATAGGAAAAGACTAGTAAAGTTTTTTGAAAATACTATGTGATATTTTTAAGAAAACTCTAAGATTTACAACGCCGATAAGCCTGATAATAAAATGGTAAATTGGATTTTTATGAAATCTCATCATGCTTAAGCGGATATATTTTAATTATTGTCAGGTAAATATATATGGGCGTCTTCGAACGGTATCTTTCGGTCTGGGTTGGGTTATGCATAGTTGCTGGAGTAATGCTTGGTAACATTCTCCCTGATATTTTTCAGCAGATCGCTGAAATTGAATATGCCCATGTAAATCTAGTTGTAGCATTTTTGATATGGGTAATGATTTACCCAATGATGGTGCAAATAGATTTCTCCTCCATTAAAGATCTTAAGAGCAAACCATCCGGCCTTATTCTGACGCTAATCGTCAATTGGCTTATCAAACCTTTTACGATGGCTGCACTTGGATGGCTTTTCTTCAAGGTTATATTTGCTGGTTGGGTAGATACAGATACTGGTACTGAATACATTGCAGGAATGATTCTTCTTGGGGTAGCACCCTGCACCGCAATGGTCTTTGTATGGAGCCAACTAACTAAAGGGGACCCGAATTACACCTTAGTCCAGGTATCTGTTAATGACGTAATAATGATTTTTGCTTTCGCACCGATTGCTGGTTTATTACTTGGTATGAGCGACATTGGGGTTCCATGGGACACCTTATTTTATTCAGTTCTTTTGTATGTGCTTTTGCCTCTAGTGGCAGGAGTTATATCTCGTAGACTACTAGAGAAGCCGAAGGGAGACTTAAACCTGTTCAGTTTCATGGCCGCATTAAAACCATGGTCCATCTTAGGTTTGCTGTTAACGGTGGTTTTACTATTCGGATTTCAGGCTGAGGTGATCTTGAAAAAACCACAGGCCATCGTACTTATAGCTATTCCTCTCTTAATTCAAACGTACGGAATTTTTGCTTTAGCATATGGTTCCGCAAAATTTTTAAAAATAGAACACAACATTGCAGCTCCGGCCTGTTTGATCGGGACTTCCAATTTTTTCGAGCTTGCAGTAGCAGTTGCAATATCTCTCTTTGGGCTTAATTCTGGCGCGGCATTAGCAACCGTTGTTGGCGTCCTTGTTGAGGTTCCCGTGATGCTGTCATTAGTGTACCTAGTCAATCGTACAAAGCATCTATTTCCTGAATAATAAAAAGGTCCTAATTGCTCTTCTGCTCTCAAAGTCATAATATGCACCTTATCGTGAAAAGAAATAGGACTAAAAGAGGTAATCTGAAATGGCTACTCCAGGAACGGAAATCATAGAGCTTGAAACCGGCGTATTTGCCCGATTGCATGAAGGACTAACCAACGCCGGAATCATCGTAGGAGATGACAGCGTTCTAATAATTGATTCCTTGAGGGTTCCCTCCTTTGCGAGAGATTTGATCAAAGACGTCAAAGATATTACCGATAAGCCGATTCAATTTGTTATAGACACTCACTCACATTGGGATCATTCTTGGGGTAATGAAGAATTCCCTGATGCCACAATCATTGGTCATAAAAATTGCTACGCAGAAATGATTGATGTCGAATGGAACGAACAATGGCGAAAAAAGGTTACCAGTTCAAATGATCCTTGGTCAGAAGAAGGAAATATAGTAAATATAACTCCGCCTAATATGACTTTTGAAACGAGTATGCAATTATATTTTGGAGGGAGAGAATTAGATCTGAAATATTTCGGCAGGGCCCATACAAGCGGAGACATATACATTCATTTACCCAAGGAAAAAATTGTATTTACAGGCGACGTGGCCCAAGATGGTGGAGTTCCATATTTGGGAGACTGCTACCCCGTTGATTGGCCTGACACAGACAATAAATTGGCCGCACTGCCGATAGAAAGATTTATGTCGGGACACGGCCCGATCGGTGACCATAAAGCACTAGAAGGTGCGAGGGATTTCATCCACAATTTGGTTGATTCAGTGAAATCTGCAATAGCCGATGGACAAAATTCCGTTCAGGCAAGTGAGTCGGTCATAGCCCAATTAACACCGGAGTATGGAAACTGGCGTTCATTTGATCGCATCGGTGAAAATTTAACTAGTGTCTATGAAAAATTGAAAGTCTAAATTGACTAGATGTCAGACCGGCAGGTTGAGAGTCTAATTACAACTAATCAAGAGAAAAGTAGCTCATACAGATGGGTCGTTTACGGTTTGTTTGTAATCTGTAACACTTTTGGCTTCCTTGTAGCAAACACAATAGGTATTTTGCTTCCTTCTATAACCGCAGATCTAAATCTATCACCAACACAGCAGGGAATGCTAAGTTCTGCGCCTTATTGGGCTAATGTTGTGTTGATGATAATAATAGCCCTCTGGGTTTCTCAATTTCCTCCTAAGATATTGGCTTTAGTGACTGTTCTTTTGGGTGGTGTTTTGGTTTTAATGCAGGCCTGGTCTCAAAGCTTTATTGCTATCTTCGTTGCAAGACTCCTCTTTGGAGTCACGATGATAGCCAGAGAGCCTGCTAGGGCCCTATTAATACGCCAATGGATTCCACAGAATCAAGTTAATCATGCAGGGGGCATTTCCAATCTGTTCTTTGGGATAATGGTTAGTGGTGGAGTATTAATGATGCCAGTGCTTCTTAATTATTTTGGTGGTAACTGGCGAAATGTAATGATCACCTTTGCCTTTATCTTTTTTGCCCTCGCACTGGTATGGGGCATTTTCGGTAAAGAAAATCCAATTGCACAAGAAGCCTCGGACAAGTCCACCAATGAAGTAGAGATATTCAAACGAGTGCTTAGTTTTAAGGACGTATGGTTTGCCGGAATTGGATTTATGGGCGCCCTGATGTCATTTGCATCCTTCAACAGCTTCCTCCCTACTTTATTCGTAGACTTCTACGATATAAGTCTCAGTAAATCGGGCCTAATAATTGCGCTTTACATTTTGCCAGGCGGGTTTTCAGGACTCACTTTCGGATTGTTATCTAAATCTTCTAGATCACGAAGCGGTATATTGATGATTTCAGGAATAATCATCTCGATGAGTTTTTTAAGTATGACCTTGATAGATAGTTATCACTTGTTAATTGGAATAGCAATCATAAACGGCATAGCCTGGGGGTTTTTCCCATTATTATTCATGGTTCCGTTCCACATAAAAAATATTCGTCCCAGGGAAATTGCTGTCTCATCTGCAACTGTAATGACTATGGCAGCGGTAGGATCTTCAATAGGACCAACTCTAACGGGGTTTTTACAGGAGTCATTAGGTAGTTTGGAAATCTCGCTGAGATTTATGGCCTTCTCACCGTTAACTCTTTTTATAGCAGGCTTTCTATTACGTAAAACACCTCAAAGTAATTGAGCTACTATGTACTCTTAGAAAACAGCCAATTTCAATAATTCAGGGAAAATATGAACCAACCAAACTTCATACTTATTTTGGCA
The DNA here is from genome assembly GCA_008373095.1 of SAR202 cluster bacterium. Lineage (GTDB taxonomy): Bacteria > Chloroflexota > Dehalococcoidia > Lucifugimonadales > UBA826 > UBA11996. The sequence continues at coordinate 9,354 of RQOP01000083.1, forward strand.
GATGACATGGGCTATTCAGACCTTGGATGTTACGGGTCTGAAATAAATACCCCAAATATAGACTCTCTTGCCTCTACCGGAGTCAGATTTTCTCAAATGTATAATTCCGCGAGATGCTGTCCTTCCAGGGCTGCATTGCTGACTGGGTTGAATCCACAACAAACCGGGGTGGGTCACATGGTGTCAACTTTTGGGCAACCTAATTCCATTACTGTCCCCGCCTACCAAGGGTACCTCAACGAAACCTCAGCAACTATCCCAGAAGTCCTGAAGACAAACGGATATAACACTTATATGTCGGGTAAATGGCATGTGGGTGGTGGCTATGATCTAACTGACGCATCAACGTGGAATCCAGGGGATAAGACCCATCCCACACCTACGCAAAGAGGATTTGATGAGTTTTTTGGCATAGTGGCTGGAGCAGCCAATTTTTTCCATCCGAGAACTCTCATGAAAAATGACGAAGTATTAGATATCGATACCTCTGATTTTTACCTGACTGACGCTATTAGTGAGAATGCAGTTTCAATGCTAGAAACAGCAACCAAGGATAATAAACCCTTCTTCATGCATGTTGCTTATACCGCACCGCATTGGCCCTTACATGCCTATGAAGAAGACATTGCCAAATATGTCGGCAAGTATAAACATGGTTGGGACCAGATCAGAACAAGTAGGCACGAAGAACTAAAAGGTATGGGAATACTTGATTCTAGATGGGAAATATCACCACGTGATTCTTCATCGAGACCCTGGAATACAGTGGAAGAACAAGAGTGGGAAGATCTTCGCATGGCCGTATATGCGGCGATGATAGACCGAATGGATCAAGGTATAGGCAAAATACTAGCTAAGCTGAGGGAATTAGAACTTGATGAAAATACCGTGGTCATGTTCCTTTCTGACAATGGTGGTTGCGCAGAATTTTTAGCTGAAGAAACGGAACGTCCAACTCCATTACAGTACTCCACCCCTACTCCAGATGGTAGAAAGATTCGAATTGGTAACAGCCGAGATTTCAAACCTGGACCAGACGATACGTTTATGAGTTACGACCTACCTTGGGCCAATGCCAGCAATACACCTTTCCGTTTGTTCAAAAGGTGGACACATGAGGGAGGTATATCCACCCCATTTATTCTCAATTGGCCTCAAAAAATAAAGAATCCATCAATAGTTCATGATCCAACTCACATAATAGATATTGCTGCCACGATATATGAGGCAGCGAATGCGACTTATCCCAAAGAATACGGTGGGAATCTGATTACCCCATTAGAGGGAGAGAGTTTCCTCAAAGTTACAGATAGTGCCAACTGGAATAGGAGAAAGCCAATATTTTGGGAGCACGAAGGTAGCCGAGCTATGCGAGATGGAGAATGGAAACTGGTTAGTGAAGTGGGAGAGGGATGGGAACTCTATAATATGAGCGAGGATAGGACTGAATTGAGCAATTTGGCTGAGAAGGAAAAAGATCGCCTTTCAAAAATGCGGAATTCATATCTTGAATGGATGCAAAGATGTGGCGTTGAGGAATGGCCAATCCCACCACAGACGTGGAATCCCGTGATGCACTCACCTCATTCTCATAGCTCTGGTCGCTGATAAGCGATTATATCTTCAACAGCCTTTGCGCATTTCCACCCAAGATAGCCTCTTTACTTGAGTCATCTAAAAATTGCATTTGAGATATCCATTCAGGTGGTGAATCCAATCCCATATCGAATGGGAAATCGCTACCCAATAGGACTCTATCTGAACCAACTTTGTTTACCAAATATTGCAATTCCTCTGGTCCGTGTGTCAGGCAGTCATAATATATTTTCTTCAGGTAATCACTTGGTAGAGATGTGATATTCCGTTTCGCTTCTGGCCTAACTTGGAAGCCTCGATCCATCCTAGGCATACCAAAACATGCGTAACCACCACCATGAGCAAAACACAATTTAACATCTGGGCACTCGTCTAGCAGCCCTCCGAAGATAATGCTAGCTATCGCCATAGTATTGTCTAAAGGATTACCTATCGTGTTAGCAAAATAGAAACTTTTCATTCTATCCGCACCAGCAGGCGCATGTGGATGAAAAAACAGGAATGCGTCCAGATCTTCTGCGGCTTTGAAAAAAGGCCACAAAGATCGGTCATCATAATTTAATCCATTAACATTGGTTGAAAGTTCTGCACCTTTAAATCCATTTTGCATAGCCCATTTCAATTCTGAAACAGCTCTATTTACGTCTTGTAAGGGAACATTAGCCAATGCCTGAAAACGTTTAGGATCATAATTCACATAGCTCAACAAATCCTCATTCACTAACCTTGCACTTTCTGCCCCTTCATCAGGATCTAGGTGATAATTAAAGAAATAAGGAGGGGTCGATACGACCTGCATGTCCACCTTTATGGAATCCATAAGATTAATTCGATCCTCTATATTTAGACGCCAGTTATCCTCAATCGGTCCAGCAAAGCGATTCATGGTATCTACGTAGGAGTTTCCATCATTCTGGACGAGTTTGGCCCCAAACCAACTTTGTCCTTCATCAGAGGCTTGCCAAAACTGTGTAGGGATTACATGGCTATGGATATCAATATTCATATATGTACCTTATTTCACCCGGTGTCCTTTCGGAGCACTAGCGGTCAAATTAACATCACCCGGAAGGTATAAGGCGTTTCCTTGTTCACTTTTCATCTCCCCGTGTTCAATAAGAGTTTTACCTCTTTGCATTGAAAAAACAGGTTTACCCAAAATTTCTTTACCCTCGAACATCGTGAAATCTGCTTTGCAATGCTGTGCTTCAGCAGAAAGAACATGTTTCATGGCGGGATCAAACAAAACTATGTCAGCATCAGATCCAGGTGATATGGTTCCTTTCTGAGGGTAAAGCCCAAATATTTTCGCCGGATTTTCGCACATAACTTGAACCAATCGCATCATAGTAATACGGCCTTGATTCACACCCTCCTCATAGACAACAGGAAGCATTTGTTCTGTCCAATTTCCCCCAAAACTAGCTTCAAATATACTGGCATTCTCGTCAATTTCTTCCATAGCTTCTACTGCGGCTGAACTTCTACCACCGGCATATTTATGAGCTTTGCTGAACCCGCAAAAATCGCTGGCAATAGTGTCAATTACATTGTTCTGTAAGCCTTCCCACATGGCAATATTATCTTCCCGTTCCCTTAATGGAGGTCCTATTTTAGCTAGTGCCCCATGTTCCATTAAGGTATCGTTTGTTAAATCAAGATATTGTGGGCAAGTCTCTGTAAATACGTTGTTACCTTCCTCTCGATATCTCCGAAGGACGTCTAGCACTTCCCTTGCGCTCAAGTGGACGACATAGAGCGGACAATCTGTTACCGACGCATAAGTCGCGGCACGGTTGGCGGCCTCAACTTCAAGGATTCGCGGCTGAGATTTCGCATAATATTCACGAGAGGTATGTCCTTCATCGATGAAATTATCTGTCAGAAAGTCAATACAATATCCATTTTCAGCATGGACCATAGCGATGCCTCCAGCCTCAGCTGCCAAAGACATTGCTTTAAGCATACGATCATCTGGCATCATCATTCCTCTTCTAGGGTAGGTCATATACATTTTGAACGATATGATGCCATTCTCAATTAGTTTAGGAACTTCAATCTCAACATCATCATCACCGAATAAGATCGCATGGACGCCGAAATCCAAATATGAAATTTCGTTTGATTCTTCAATAAATCTATCTATGGTTTCAGAAGTAGTGCCTTCTATACCTCGGCTTCTCATATTTTGCATAAACGGAATTACAGTGGTGATTCCCCCAAAAGCAGCACTTAGGGTGAAAGAATCCATCTTGTCTAAATTGATTGGGTGATTATGTGCATCGATTAGACCTGGCAGCACATACAGACCTGTAGCATCTATGGTCCGCTTAGCTTCAATATTGGATGGATGTGGTGAAACATCAATTATTTTTTCACCTGTAACAGCAACATCCATCTTTGTGGTCGAAGAACCACTAACTAATAGACCACCAGAAATTAAAATATCTGCAGTTGTGGAAGTCATTGCTTTTCCCCTTTAACAGCTTGGTTGAATCCTATTTAATTCTCACCACTCTTATTTCTTATTCAAAATCACTAATCCAGGATATATTGGCTTGTAATAGTTCCTCGTCTGAGCAGGAATCCAAATCGTTGTCTATTAAGATAAGGTTTTTATCTGTCCAATCTCTGACCTGAGTTAATCCTGAAATCGTAACACTATTGGTGGTCAACATCTTCAATGCTTCGCAAACTGTAACTCTTTCTTCGATGTTTACGGTGGCACCGCCACTAGTTTGGCGGGTTACAGATGAATATATAGTCTTGATTGGGTCTGGGCTAGTTACCGGACAGTCTGAAGAAGCTCCGACAACAATCCCCGCGGATAAGAGACTATTTAATCTGTAGAGTTTGTTAATTCTTGATGCGGCATCAGAATTCAAATACCCATCACCCCTCTCATATATAAAAGATGGTTGGGTAGAAACATTTAAGGAAATTGCAGACATCTTGTGAATTTGATCATCCGTTAATTCCGATGCATGCTCTATTCGATCTCCTGCAAGAAAATCATCAGATAAAACGTTAATGACAATATCCGTGGAATCCTTATCTATTGAATGAATTGCGACGGGAAACCCAAAACTGTGGCACTCCCTGACAATTTCTTTAAGGCCGCTTTCATCAGGATAAATGGACCCAGAGGAATTCGTAAGCATTATTTTAACCGGACCTACAGTAATACCATTTTTTCGGGATCTAAATTTCATTCCGAGGTCTACAAAATCTCTTAGGGAATGAAACCCTAGCATAAATAAAAGTTCCATATTGGGAGCATATTCATCGAGATATTCGCTCAACAATTGATATCTAGAAACATCGTTGAAATGAGTGGCGTCGGTCAGGTCATTTATTCCATGAGCATGGATTGTACTAAAGGCTTTTCCTAGCCCCTTTCTAAGCTCAAATTGGCCAATTACTGGGAGTCTGTTATCAAGATATTCACCTGCCTCCAAAAAAACCCCGTTTAATCTACCATCAGACAAGTGCCGCTGAAAGGTAACTCCTTCAGGTTCATCGGTGGAATCACCTATGCCGGCCAAATGCATTGCCGCCGAATTCAAAACATGAGCGTGGCCAGAGCGTGTTTGAATTCTAAGTGGGCGTTCAGGTAGAGCTTCATCTAGCAGGGCATTGTCGACCGGTAGGTTTCCAGGCATGTTCGTCAACCCGTGGTCCATACCACTCACACGCACTACATCCGCGTTTCGCTGATCCCGGGCTGCTTTTCTCACCGACCTTATGAAAACTTCTTTTGAAAGGCTTCCCAATCCAATATCATATGCTAGTAGGTTTGCTGCATAGCTTAAAAGATGCATATGGGTATCGTGAAATGATGGGGTCACCGTCAACCCAGTCCCATCTATTTCCTGTAGGTTCGCTGGCGTAAATCCTTTCACATCTGGCGTTGGTCCAAAAGAGGCTTTGCCCTTGCAGTCGATTAAAAGCGACTGATCGCGCTCAAATGCCAGCCCGTTAAATACAGTAATGTTTGAAAAGATCCGCCCTCTAATAGCCTCGCCCATTAAACGCGATAGCTAGGACTATTGTATGACCGATCTGGAGGAAGCTTCGATTCTTCGAACGACTATTTTAGAACGATCCATCATTGCTGGAATCTTGGGTCCGATTTCATTTTTCCAAGTATCACTTTCGTAGACAGCTTCGTACAGCTTTTCTCTCTCTTCCTCGCTTTCAAAGCGTCGTAGCCAGATATATAGATCGTCCTCTTCCTGACCAGTGAAACTGCCTAAAATAACCATTCCTTTCGATACCTGGAACGGTATGATCTCTTCTTCCATAAATTTAACCCAATTATCTCTCTCTCCATTGGGGCACCTATATTCTCTAAGTTCGAAAAACATTTTTCCTCCTATTTTTCTTTTAATTTCATTACTGGCTTTTATTCAATGTGCAGAGCTACCAATCGAAAACACTAAGATACTAGATACCACGTATAGAGCCAATAGCACAACGCATTCCAAGGTTACTATTCGGCCTATAGAAACCTTCGCCTTACTAATTACCGGCACCAAAACTGCAGTCGTCATCAAGATAGCTATGATTGCAGTCACCGAATGTACTGGGGATACTACGCTCCAAAGTGGTCCGTCTGTGTATGCCACATCATCGAGGAACAAAACAAACCCCATATTGAACAAATTACTTCCCAACAAATTTGAGATTGCTAATTCTGGAGCCATTATTCTGATCGCTGCAATTGAGGCTGCCAATTCCGGTAGAGATGTACTTAGGGCGAGAAACTGAGTGCCCATGAAGCTTTTTTCCCAACCCATTTTATCTGCGAGACTATCTCCGGTATGAGCCAAAAAGTATGCCGCTATCACTACGATCAGTGCCGATGTCCCATAAACTAAACTTGCTCTTGTCAAACTAGCTGAGGCATAGATATTTTGTTCTTCATAAGAGTCTGTACCTTGTTCTTCTTTGAAAATTGCGAACAAAGCAGCTAGGAAAACCAATATTAGTACTAGGGATACAGGACTAACAGGCCAGCTCTCGGCCAAACTCAAATTTCCATGGATCAATATACCTATACCACCTAAGGCGATAAGCACTACCGACAAAACCCCCACAAGGGCGGGCGCGCTGCCTAAGGAACTAAGAATCGGTCCTCTCCGCCACATAAGATCGAGCACCCCTATTATTAAAAGATTGAAAAGATTACTCCCAAAGGCATCTCCGGCAGCAAGGTCAGCCCCTCCAGACCCTCCTACCGACAAAACTGAACTCACCCCAGTGGCCAATTCAGGTAGTGAGGTGGCCGTGGCTAGTAAAACAACTCCCACAAAAGAGCGACCTAAACCAGTTTTAAAGGCAATTATGTCGGCATTTTTGGTAAGTTGAGTGGCTGAGACAAGGATCGTTCCAGCAAGACCGGCCAATACTATCCAAAGAACAGGTAACGACAATGAATCCAAAACAAATCTCCAACTAAATTATGTGCGTAAATTAAACGAGTAAGTAGCGGTACCCAGAGGGTAATATATTCAGAAGACTAGGTAGTAGAAACCAAAAGATCGGTCCGATTTCTCCATTTTTTCAAAAATCTACCATAATTTTTCTTACTCAATTCGTCTCGTTCACCTTCCGATAAAGCCGTCCAGCCCCTATGCTCGTGTAATTCCATGGGTAAGTTGTGGTCCGCAATTATCTCAAATCCTTTTTCTTTGAATTGGAAACTAAAATCCAAATCCAGATTTCTATAATACCTAAAAGACTCCCTCATTAGACCAACCTTCTCTATATCTCGCCGCCTGAGTGCGAAACAATATCCTTGCATTGCGTCCATGTCTCCGGACTCGCCCTCCCCGTCATGAAAATGCAACAAATCCTTTGTCCGAAGGCCGGCTAGCCCAGCTATCCCCACCTTCGGGGAGTCCAGGAGTTCACCTATGCGGTCGACAAAATTTCCTTTTATCTCAACACTGGGATCTAGGAGTATAAAAATTTTGCCCCTAGCTACCTTCAGCAGAACATTTTTGGCAGCACCATCCCCGATCGTGTGATCCGAATGTATGACTTTGAGGTTCTTATGCACCGTAGACATTTCTTCCAGCACTTCCCCAGTAGAATCTGAGGATCCATTGTCTACAACGAGTATTTCGGTATCGTCTGGGTCGGTCCATTTGATTACACTGGATATACAACGCTTTGTATCTTCCGGAAACCCAGTCACAACCACACCGACCGTTATGGGGAAAAGAGATCCTTCGGCTATGTTAGAGGAAACTTCAGCGGAAGAAGATATTGTCTTCCATTTCTCTTCTCTGATTTCTGAGCGATTCTTGATCCGAATTACAGAATTGTCTGCTGTATCTTCTACAAGATACCCTTTGGCTTCAATCTCACTTCTTATCCGGTCGGATGCCTCATAATCAGAAGTCGCTCTCAATGAAGCCCTTTCCTTAGATTTATTAATGATACTCTCTGGCAAATCGTACATGTTTGAAGTTAAATTCAAACCTAACCCCATGACATTATCGACTCTTCTGATTACTTCTGCCTTACCAGAATCCTCGATATCCGATGACTCAACTAACCTCCACACACCATCTAACAATCCTGGCATATCTAGGTCTTCACACACTTTTTCAAGAAGCCTTTTATTCCATTCCTCTATTTTTTCATTATCCTGATTGGTAACACTAGCATTATTGAAAAGAACGTAATGGCGGCGTAATTTATTAAGAGCAGTTTCAGAAGCCTTTAGGGAAGTAAAGGTGAAATTTATCCGAGTCCTATATCTGGCTGTCATGCAGAGATATCGAAATGCTAAAGGATCAATTCCTCTTTCTACTAAATCCGAAATTATGAAGGCGTTACCTGCAGATTTTGCCATTTTGACTCCATCGGCCAAAAGGTGTTGCCCGTGTACCCAATGAGAAACAACTGGGCTTCCTGTATAACCTTCGCTTTGGGCAATTTCCCCTTCATGATGAGGGAAAATGTTATCTACTCCACCAGTATGAACGTCAATATGCCTTCCAAGGTACTTGATCGACATGGCAGAACATTCGATATGCCACCCTGGAAAACCTTCTCCCCAAGGACTCGGCCATTTTAAGGAACGCCCTGGTTCAGCCTTTTTCCACAACGTGAAATCCCGGGGATCTTTCTTTAAAGGATCTGCTTCTACTCTAACTGCTTCCTGCAGTTGAGATTCATGAATGTTACCTGATAAATTTCCATAAGTTGGAAAAGCATTAACATCAAAATATATATTCCCTCCCACCTCATATGCCAGTGATGATTGCAAAAGGGATTCAATTATTTCGACCATTTCCTCAACGTGGTCCGTGGCCTTAGGAAATTCGTCAGCAGGAAGTATATTAATTGCGGCTTCATCGGCCAAAAACCGCTGTGTATAAAATTCCGCTATTTGAGCTGGAGTCTTTCCTTCGGCAATGGCTGCCGCTATAACTTTGTCCTCCCCTTGCTCTAGGACTTCCTGACGCATATGACCAACGTCGGTAATATTTTTGATGTGGGTAACTTCATTACCTAACGTTTGAAGTGTGCGCCTAATCCAATCAGCCATCAAATATGAACGTAGGTTGCCAATATGAGCATCCCGGTAAACTGTTGGCCCACAAGTATAAATGCTGAATCGGCCCTTCCGGTGTGGAAGTAAGGCAGATCTTTCTCTTGTGAGAGTGTTATAAAGTTCTAACACCCGCACCTCCCTGTGTAACTAATCAATTTTTTTATCCTAATTGTAGTACCCTGAGCATATTAGTTGAACCAGGCACTCCTATAGGGGTTCCTGCTACTAATACAACCGTTCCCTTCTTGTCTTTCATCATAAATCTTTTTGCTTCCTCTTCGCCAACCGTAAAAAATTCTTCCACATCGGTGGGACTCTCCACCAAAACAGGATATACACCCCATCTAAGAGTAAGGACCCTACAGACCTCTTCCCACGGGGTAAGAGCCAATATTCTTGATTCCGGCCGGTACCTTGAAACCCTACCTGCTGAATTCCCAGACTCTGTAAAAGCCACAATGAACCTTGAATTTAAAAGGTTGGATGTTTGACAGGCTGCGTAGCTTATCGCGTCATCGGTTTTAGATTCCAATTGGAGAAATCGTTCTTCCATCATTTTGCTGTATGGAAGCGCTGCTTCCGCTTCTCTAGAGGTGTTAACCATTACTTTCACAGCCTCTACAGGGAATTTTCCTATGGAGGTTTCACCGGAAAGCATAATCGCATCAGAGCCGTCAAAAACAGCATTAGCAACGTCGGTCACTTCTGCCCTGGTAGGTGAAGAAGAATGAACCATAGATTCCAGCATCTGTGTTGCCGTTATTACAGGCTTGCCAGCTGAATTGCTCTTACGAATTAATTCCTTTTGAACGACCGGAACCCTGTGCAGTGGAATTTCGACTCCCATGTCCCCTCTAGCGACCATTAGGGCATCACTTGCTTCCACAACCTCATCAAGATTGTCTATAGCTTCAGCTCTTTCAACTTTTGAAATTATCAACGGTTTATTCATACCATTTTCCCGAAGTATAGAACGTGCAGTCCATATATCTTCCCGTCTCGTAACAGTGGATAAGGCTACAAAATCCGCCCCAAATTCCGCTGCAAATTTAAGGCATTCTACTGCTTTTTCATCAGGGAATTTTTGAGAGGGAGCTCGTCCGGGAGTGACAACACCTCGACGTTCAGTTAACCTACCGCCCCTCACGACCTGACACGCCACATTCTCTTCGGAAATCTCTTCAACGATTAGTTCAATATTACCGTCGTCAACCAGAATTGTTCCATCCAATTCCGCATCGATATGTATCCCAGGGGGGGCGACGCTCACCAAGCCTTGATCCCCTACTACGTCCCTACTGGTTAAAATAATTCGGTCGCCTTCTTCAAGTTGTAAAGCCCCTGGGTCAGTAGGGCCTGTACGATATTTCGCACCAGGTACATCGACCATTATGCCTACAGGGATTCCCAAATCTTCTGATACCTTGCGGACTCTCTTGAAGACAGCTTCATGGACGGCCCTATCACCATGGGACATATTCAGCCGTGCAACATTCATTCCTGTTTCAACTAACTCTCTTAGTACTTCTTCACTATCAGATGATGGACCTAAGGTACAAACAATTTTAGTTTTAGGTTTGTTGTGATAAAGATCAACAGGATTCGTATAAGGCATATCAACCTTTGTTAATTTATCTTCATACAATATTTTAGTTCGCCTAGTTTACATAACTATACATCACTGCTCCACCAGTTCGGTGCCTAGTATCCCCTCATTTACAAAAACTAATATTGCAATTAATCACATTTGCTTGAATTTGCTTGTTGAATTACAGTTCTGACAAAGGTTTACTGGTGAAATATGTATGATGCATCCTTGCTCTTGAGCTTACAGGCTTTGGACAAGTCTATTGCCGACTTAAAAGAAACTCTGTCCGCAACAGAGACGTCTTTGAAGGACGATTCTCTGGTAGCAAAAGCAGAAAATATATTTCAGCAGATTTATGTAAGACACGAAAAAGTCGCAAAAGAACAACGGGAAACAGAGCGCGAAACCCAACGCCTTACCGATCGTAAAGATTTGATCGAATCAAGGATTTACGCTGGCAATATAACGAACCCAAAGGAGCTGTCAGCTCTTCAGGAAGAAGTGGGTAATTTGACCTCTTTAATTGGTGATCAGGAAGACATTTTACTGGTCAGAATGGAAGAAACTGAAAAGTATGACGAAGGTTTAGAAAAGGCTACGACTCAATTCCAAGATGCCAAAGCCGCCCACGAAAAAAAGTTGATCGATCTTAAATCCAAGCAAAACGATTTAATGAAACAACTGGAATCTGAGCAACCTCAGCAGGAAGCATTAAGAGGTAAATTCTCGCCGGATGTACTTCAGATATACGACCGGGTTAGTCAATCCAACAAAGGTATAGGGGTTGCCGTGGTTGAGGGAGACAGATGCTCAGAATGCAGGCTTTCCATACCTACTCAATTGCTTGAGAAGCTCAAATCAACTGACGAATTTGTATATTGTAATTCGTGCAGACGGATCCTACTACGAGGCACTCTGCGATGAGGGTGATTGGATACTGCAATACTTTAGTGGAATCTTTTGATCAAGACACAGATTTCACGGAATCTGTTGTGTCATTCGCCAATCAAAACAAGCATCAAATAAATTCGATCGTCCAAGATAACCTATCCTCAATGACTCCAACCCCAGAATTCTCTGCATTAATTAGGACTGTTGAAAAAGATCCGGCTGGTTTTCTAATCGTAATTCCCGACGCACGGCATATAGGTCTGGACCTAGAATCCGTCGCCCGAAACGTAATTTCGGTGGAAAAGGCAAATTCTTCGTTTCATTGTCTAAATGACGACTATCCAGACGTATTGCAAAATGCTCTTTTACACATTAATGCTCCAGGAGTTTCTGTTTCCAAGAGCAATAACATAAAAGATGGAATGCAAAGTAGGGCTATGTCTGGCAAATCTCTAGGTAAGGCCCCCTTTGGATATATAACAAATGAGGATGGCGAATTCATCATCAGTGAATCAGAATCTGAAGTTGTAAGGTCCATTTTTGACCTCTACGTAAATCAAGATATTGGTCTTAGAAAAATCGTCCAGGAGTTAAACGATTCAAACATAAGGACCAGAAGAGGGAATTCGTGGAACATAGTGACTGTTAGAGATATCCTTAAGAATTCCTCCTATATCGGAACATATCAACGATTTGGTCTCCGACTAACCCGGAACCATGACCCCATCATAACCTCAGATCTTTTCAGAGCAGCCCAAGACAAGGTCCGGGAGCGAAGAAAATACAAGGGCTTTTCGAATATTGAACCGTACTTACTTTCGGGGCTATGTGCATGTGGTTATTGTGGAAACACAATGATGGGAGTGACCCGCAAACAAAATTGGAAACGACAAGGGGGAGAACGGGTAAGAAACACCTATCGCTATTACCAGTGCCAGTCGAAAGGAAACCAGGGGACCTGTGGTTATCACACTTGGACCACAGAAAAATTGGAAGCCAGGGTATTGAAAATGCTGAACACAATGGTTCAGAACGGTAAATTAATCGAAAGTGTCGATGGACCTAAAGGTGATCAAAAATTAAGAACCGCCGCAGAAAATCGATTCACCAAAGTTGTCAGTGCCGAAAAGAGATTTGTGGAATTTATGAAACGAACAGCTAGGGGAGAATCTGTGCTAGAAAGGTTAGAGCTATACCTTAAGGCCCTCGATGATGCGAGAGAACAGGCCTTTATAAGTCACACTCCAGAGGAAATACCGGAACTGATTAGTAGCTGGAAAGAGCAGTCTTTTGCGAAACAGCAGGCATTCCTAAACGAATACATAACTCTGATCACAGTTAAAGATCGTTCAGTGAAAATCAGCCTCTGATAATCAGTCCAAATATTTAAA
>RQOP01000084.1 GCA_008373095.1 SAR202 cluster bacterium
ACAGAATTTGCTCTAATATTATCTGGGGCATGTTGTATAGCAGTAAATTTAGTAAATAATCTTACTCCCCCTTTGGATGCACCGTATGCCCCACCCCCTTGGTTGCCAACCAATCCAGCTGTAGATGAGATATTAACTATGGAACCACCTCCTGCCTTCCGCAGCTCAGGGATGGCATATTTGGTTCCCAAAAAAACTCCCTTAAGATTAACTGACATAATTAAATCAAATTCCTCACCCGAGGCTTCTTCAATTGGTACTTTACTGTATATTCCGGCATTGTTAACTAGTACGTCCAGACTCTGGTATTTTTCCACAGTGAATTTGATGCAGTTGGTCCAACTTTCAGAAGAAGTTACATCTAGGTGGATCGCTGAAGCTATGCCTTTGTTTTTGACAATATCTCTAGCGTTGGCTTCACAGGCTCCAATATCTATGTCTGCTAGGACTACTTTGGCGCCTTCGCTTGCAAAAAGGGCAGCTTCAAATGCACCTTGTCCTTTCGCGGCCCCTGAAATTATCGCCACCTTGTTATCCAGTCTTCCCATGATTCTATACCTCTATGGCAGATTCTTACTGACCATTCTATCTCAGAAGCAGTCTTTTTATCATCCATACAGTTTGACGTGGGTTAAGTCGAAATAATTGACAGAACAAGTGTTCTGTTCTAAAATGTTCTAAATTACAAATATACTGGGTGTAAATATGAATGAAGCAACGCAGTTGACACTATCTATACAAAATGACAAAAATAATTATGCAACTTTTCAAAATGGGTTAAACATTGATAACGGCCAAAAGGTCATGTATCTAGGGAATGTCAGTGGAGGACCGATTACTGGGAGCAAGGGAATAGTGAAAAAGCTATATGCTAATAAGGCAGTAGTGGATATGGGATTGGTTGGAACTTGGAATGTTCCGTACTATTTTTTATCAGAAACCGCATAATTCGTTCAATCAAAAAAACCGCGTTCAATGTACTGAGATATAGTTGTTGCTACTAGCATGGGTCTCTGAATAGGAACGTCATGAATACTTTGTTCTAACCAGACTGTATCAAATTTATTTATTTCTGCCTCTGCCTGTTCTATTAATTTCTGTCTAAGTTTTTGTCTTGGATTCTTATCTTTATTTAGTCTTGCGGGCAAATTCAAAACAGGGCAAGTGATTGATGAAAACAATGTCGATGGTTGGTGATTCCAAAAGGCCTCCACTACTTTCAAATGACTGGATCTTTTGAAACGAGGTGTTATAGTGCCATCAGAATTTTCTTGAAAATTGGCCATTACAATATTGGCTAAATCGTATTTAATAGACATTTCATCCCGTTCACCCCAATCTCGCTTTGAAATTCTGTCTCTTAGAACCGTTTCTGTTAAGCCGTCGAATAGCGGAGGAGCCATGTCTACAAGGGCTTTCTTGAGTGAATTTCCTGGTAGGGACGATATTTCTATTAGACCTCCGTCGACCATGCAAATCCCACTTATTTGACGCAAATTCTGGGCAGCAAAATTCAAGGCAACACTTCCTCCCCACGAATGCCCAATTAATAATGGGTTGGTGATCTTGGCAGTATCCATGAATAAAGATAAGTCGTTAGTAATAGTTTGGAAGTCATACCCATGATCTGGTTTGGAAGATAATCCGTGTCCTCGTTGGTCAATTGCTACCACTTTATTAGATTTTGCCAACAGGGGTGCGACTAGATCCCAGATTTGCCTGTTCGAGGCTAAACCATGTATCAAAACTATGTTTCTACCATGACCACCCCAGTCTCGACTGTTAATCGATATTGGACCGATATCTATTAAAGCTTCTTTGGGAGTTAATTGGCTGTCGATTACGTCACTCCAGGTATAGAACTATCCCACTGAGCATGTTTTAAAAACTCTTTGGATGTCATATAAAATAAGCCAGATTCCTTTTCGATTCTAGTAAGAAACCCATTTCGAAGCATATTTATTCTGATTTGTACATGATCTATTGAGAAAAGGTTTCTGTCCTTTATTCCTTCGTGAATATCGTCTTCTGAATATTCTTCACCGTCAGTGAAGGCTAGCATTACAAAATGTAAAGCAACAAATTTCTCTTTTGAATCAGTTGGAAAATCAGGGAGCATTGCGATGTCGGTTGTCCAACGACTGAACAAATTTTTATAGTAATCAGGAGTTATAAGTAACTGCGACACTTACTCATCACCCACCATTATGGGTTTACTTATTTCTATTCCTGTCCACTGGACTGGCTTTTTAGGAAATTTTCTATCTCCTCAACCATATCCGTCCCAGTGGGCATATCATTTTGGGATCCATTAGCCTCATCGTACTGGCTTTCCAATCGAGATACATAAGAACTCACTTCGGGTTGTTTGGAGATGGCGTTGGATATTTCTTCCTTGAAGGCTTGTCCTGCTAAATCCAATTCACTCATATCTAAATCGATGTCTACGAGGCTTTTTAGTCGTTCTAATAATGCGAAGCTCGTTACGGGATTAGGAGAGGTTTGGACGTAGTGAGGGCAGTGACCCCAAATATTTGCATGTGGTATGTGGCTTTTGCTACATGCTTCTGCGAAGGCAGAATGTATTCCCGTCGGTCCTTGGTAGCCGGAATTTCGTATTCCTAGCCATCTTGCTTTTTTACTCAGTTCCTGGCTGCTGGCTCGGCCCGTTATTTTTACCTCCCTTGTATGGGGAACTGCATCCAATAGTGCTCCGAGCGAGACAATTAGTTCTACTCCCGATAATTTAGCAACCTCCAAAACAGTATCCGAAAATGTTCTCCATTTAAGATTGGGCTCTGTCCCAACATACATCAAAATTCCATTTTCTGGGTCATTTTCAGGAACGTAGCTGTAGAACTCATTCGTCGGCCACTTTATGATCCGTTCTTTTCTTCGATTGATTCTGGTCTGGGGCCTGTTCACAGTAAAATCATAATAGTTTTCCGGATCTATCTCTGCAATTTTTTTACTGGGTAACTTACGTACCATATATCTAATTGCGCGAGTGGCGGCTTCGGCAGCATCTGGCCAACCGGCAAAAGCGACAACCATCGTCGTGAGCTTGGTCTTTGGGGTCTCGTGAACGATCAAGCCGTCCATATGCTGCTCCGTTGCTGCTGAATTTACTCGAGTTTAACACTTTACACCATATAATCCAACATTTTTTTTTCGATATCAGGATATTGTGGTTTTAGACCATCAATCAGTTAATTGTAGATATACTAAGATGATAAATGATTGACCACTTCTTTAAGAGGATTTAAGCAGATGGAATTATTTCTTCATTCCTGGAGATTTTTGAGATATGAAGTAACGAAAAATACTACTTGGTATTGCGTTTCTGTTCGGACAAAGTCGGATCAAGAAACTTTGGTTGAGTTTACCAAAGGGCTACAATCAAATGAGGTAGCTAAGACGATTAATGATATTCTCGAGGCTATTTCTGAAATAAACATACCTGCTGAGCAAGATTTAGAAAGCTATTTAGGACTCAACGAGGAAGTAGAAAGTGGATCAAACATTGCAGCTGCACTAAGTGCTGTTCGCACTGTTATCAGCCAGTTAAATGCTCTTGTTCATAATCTTCCTCTATGTGCGTATCTCAGTGGCAAATTTCCGGCAACAATTGATTTGTATGCAAATATTAATAGGGGTTTATTCGCCAGTGATCGTTCCCCTGAAGATTTCGGAAATGCTGCCTATATTGCTGTGTCGAAAGGTTTTAAGGTGATTAAATGCGCACCCTTTGATGAAATACAGCATCCGAATCCAGAAGATATTACCTCCGCGCTGAGACAAGGTGTAGCTCGACTAATGGCTGTAAGAGGCAAGGTCGGTCCTGAGGTGGAAATTCTAGTCGATTGTCATGGTAGATTCGATAAGTACTCTTCTAGAGTGGTTGCAGAACTGATAAGCCCAATTGGAATTGGTTGGTTTGAGGAACCATTGGATCCGATCGAGTTTTCTCCGGAATTAGCTGAACTTGCTAGAGATATAGACTTGCCCATATCGGGTGGTGAGGCAGGTTACGGGCAACCTTTTTTTAATTCTCTGGTCAAATTAAATTCAGTTCAAACGATAATGCCTGATATAAAGTACTGTGGTGGAGTTGAAGAGGCTGTGCGGATTGCTAACAGCGCTATGAAAAGCAGGGTAGGATTTTCTCCGCATTGTCCGTCAGGTCCAATATCTCTTCTCGCATCTGCTCATGTCTGTGCTTCTCTGGATGAAAGGGTAATTCTAGAACACGCGGTAGAAGAATTTGAATACAGGCATGAATTCATAGATCCGTTCGAGGTCATAAGAAATGGACAATTACGCATGCCTGATGGCGCAGGTTTAGGAGCCGATTTAAATCCCGAGTCTTTGAAAAAATATGGTGAGTATTTTACTTTATAGGTAACTATTTTTCGGCGAGCATGTCATAGGCAAGATGCAACATTACTTTGGCGCCACTTACCAGACTTTTAATGCCGATGGATTCATCTGTACCATGGGCTTTGCTAAGCATAGGGTCGTCTTCTGGGTGTGAGCCTGAAAAACCGTAGGTAGTTACACCCAAAGGTCTTGTAAATCTTGAGTCGGTAAAACCAGTACTGATGGCAGGAACGAACTGCACGTCGTCTCTATCGACTGCCTTTTTAGTAGCCTCATGCAGGCTGGTCATTAGCTCCGTTTCAAAAGGAGAAGAATTTGGTACAGCCATGTAGTCTATTGAATATTCTACTCCAGGTATGCCGTCTAAAATTTTGTCTAATTCTTCTCGTAAATAATCGTCTGTTTGATGTGGCAAGGTTCTTACATCACAGGTAAGTCTAATTTGCTCAGGTACACTGTTTGATTTAATGCCGCCGTTTATCATAGTGGGAGTTATCGTCATCCTAGATAAGGCCCTAAGCATTGAAGCAAATCTTGGGTTATCTGCTTCCTGTTCCTTGATGATTTCATCTACATTATCAGATGACGGCTTGTGTTCAATGGCAAACGTAGAAAGATGTTCAAATAGACTGGTAGAAGTATCCCTTTCCGCTTCATATTCTTCTATTCTATTAAGGACTGTGGAAAGTCTGTAAAGCGCATTTGTTCCTTGCCAGGGAACTGATGCATGGGAACTTATGCCCTTAACATCAATTTCTATCTGTAGCCTTCCTTTTTCTCCCACTCCGAGAACATAGGTTAATGAACCAGCTGCTTCAATGGGAGAACCTCCGCCTTCGTTAACGGCAAAAGGTGCGCGTAATTTTTCCGGGTAATTTTCCGCTAGCCATCCGAATCCGTATCTTCCCCCATGCTCCTCATCTGCTCCTGAGACAAGTGATAATCCATCTTTCAGAACTACGCCGTTTTCCTTTAAGACCTTCATTGCCATTAACTGTGCTGATAGAAGACCCTTACAATCTGATGCCCCCCGTCCATATATTCTTCCTTCATGGATCTGCGCGCTGAATGGTGGGAATGTCCATTTTTCTTCGTCCTCTACTGGTACAACATCTGTATGGGACATAAATAAGAGCCCGAATTTTCCGGAGGAGCCTTCTATATTTGCGATGATGTTGCCGCGGTTTGGAGACGCCTCTAGAATTTCAGATTCTATACCCACAGCAGATAACCAATCTGCAATGTAGTTGCATACAGGAGTTTCGTCTCCTGTTGGCATAAAACCTGTATTAACTGAAGGGATTTTAACCAACGCTTGCTCCAAGGCGACTAGTTCATCTTCCAGGTCATCAATTTGTTGTAGCATTTGATCAAGATTTGGCATATTTGCACCTATTTTTTACATTATTGAATTCAAAGTCATCAAAAGTGCAATACTTTTTGCATCTTGTATTTCACCTAGTCTTATAAGTTGCTGCAATCTTCCTATTGGAATTTTTTCAACCGATATATCTTCGTCATGATCCTGCGGCAGTGTATTCGGTACAAGATCTCGTGCTATAAAGCCATAAATGTACTCATCTGTAAACCCCGGGCTTGTCCAGAATCCGAAAATAAGTCTCAAATTACGTGATGTGTATCCTACTTCTTCTTGCAATTCTCGAAGTGCAGCTACTTCTGGTTCCTCTCCAGGTTCTATGATTCCAGCAGGTATCTCCAGCAAATCTACCTTCGCTGGATGTCTGTATTGCCTTACAAGCAGAACATTATTTTCTGAGTCTACAGGAACTATGGCCACGGCTGGTTTGTGCTCCACAACCTCACGTTTAGCTTTAACTCCGGTCTTCAACAACACCTCATCAACCTTGACGTTTATGATAGTGCCCTCATAAATCTTTTTACTATTGATTGTGCGATCAAGCTCTAAATTTTCCATTTTTTATTCCAAAGGTCCTTCCGGGGGACGTTGAGATCTGTACGCCAATCCGAGACGCATATTTAAGGCAGTATAGAAGAAATCAGGTTTCTCCGAGCGTAGGAATCTGGCATCATATGGGCTTCTAGTTACAATGACTTTTTCTCCAGGTTGTACTTCAGAATCCACGAACCCATCAGCACTTATGGATGCCAAATAGCTTTCAGAAGCCTCTAGCGACACCGTAGAGGTAGGATCAAGTACTAATGCGTCTCGGAGACCAGTATGAGCTGCCACCGGCTGTAGAATCATCATCTGTGCTTCAGGAAATACGATAGGTCCTCCAGCTGATAGAGCATAGCCGGTACTTCCAGTGGCTGTTGACACTATGACTGCGTCAGCTCGGTAGTTGGTTAAATGAACATGGTTTACTGAGGCCTCCAATTCCACCAATCTAGAAACTTTTCTGCTCCCCACCGTAATATCGTTCAAGGCATGAATTGATAATCTTGGAGTTCCTCCTTTTGTTGGTATTACGTCAGCTTGTATCATCATTCGTCTTTCTGTCCTAATACCGTTATTGGGAGAGGATTCGTAGTTGATGTATTTAGGAAGAGACGAAACGGCCTCCTCTGGGGACAGCTCAGCCATAAACCCTACTTTGCCCATTTTTATTCCGACTACTGGGAGTTCAAAGGGACTTATCACTCTCACGGATCTGAGTATGGTACCGTCTCCGCCAACCACAACCACCAAATAAGTAGAATTCAATTTATCAGTGTTATCCGATAAATTTCCGGCCGAACTGAGCCATGAATTTTTTTCTAATCCCAGTGACCTTATGATCTCTTCAGACTTTAATTTAGTTTCAGGTACTTGGGAATTGTATATAAAGGCTATCAATTTATTTTCTGACATAATTATCGAAAAACCTGTTGATTTTTATCGAGCTTATTAAGTATCTATATTACCAATACTTAACTATTTTAGTTAACCAACGATGGTGGAGATAGCTTCGCGAGCTAATTCGATTATGGGTCTTGGATATAAACCAAAAGCAACTGTACCAACAATGGAGATAACAGCAGCTGACAAAGGTCCTATGCTAGGTTTTATAGGAGACTGTTCTGATGCACTATTCAAGAACATTGTCTTCACTACACGAAGATAGTAATAAGCTGAAATAACGCTATTTATTACTCCCACGAACGCTAACCAAGTTAAGTTAGTTTCAA
Organism: SAR202 cluster bacterium; assembly: GCA_008373095.1. GTDB lineage: Bacteria > Chloroflexota > Dehalococcoidia > Lucifugimonadales > UBA826 > UBA11996. The sequence goes on from RQOP01000084.1 coordinate 7,531, forward strand.
CCGCAGCTCCAAAAATATATATCTTGGCCATGAATCCGATAGTAGGAGGGATGCCTATGAGAGAGATCATGGATATGGTCATTATCCCTGCTAGTATTGGAGATTTTTTTATTAATCCGGAGAAAGAATCTATTGAGTCATCGCCTGAACTTTCAGATACAGCTGTTATGACTGCGAAAGCAGCTAGATTTGTGAAGGTGTACCCGGCTAAGTATACGAGTATGCCAACAGGTCCTGAAGTGTTGAGCGTTGTGTCACTGGTCATAGCTGCCAGGCCCACCATTATATAACCGGCTTGGGCGATGGTGCTGTAAGCTAGCATTCGCTTGATATTATTTTGCTTTATCGCAATCAGGTTACCGACAGACATGGAAATTGCGCTCAAAACCGCCATCATACTGGTCCAGTCAGAAGATAGAGCTTCATTTTCGAAGACCATGTATAAAATTCTGAGGATAATGGCAAACCCGACAGCCTTACTTGCTACTGATAGGAAGGCTGTTATTGGGGTTGGAGCCCCTTCATATACGTCTGGTGCCCACATCTGAAACGGGACAGCAGAGATTTTGAATCCAAAGCCTGCCGTTATTAAGATCACACTGAATAAAAGTACTCCATGATCCGTTATACCAGCTGATCCCGAAAGTTGAGTTGCTATCGCCGTTCCAATATCGGACAAATGGGTGCTACCTGTAAACCCATAGAGCAACACCATGCCATATAGAAGAACCGCAGAACTAACTGCGCTCAATATTAAGAACTTCATTCCTGATTCAGCAGACTTCTTTTCCCTTATGAACGCAGCCAATGCTGCAGTTGGTAAGGCGGTCAATTCTAGCGCAATATATATTGTTATTAGTTCTGTAGCAGATGCCAGTAGCATCATTCCAGTAGCAGATAACAAAATAAGTGAATAGTATTCACCCTGATGGTTGTCAAATCTTTTTGCGTATGTGGCTGAACTTAGGATAACCAGAGCGGTGGCAAGAATAATGACGTATTTGAAAAATATACTAAAATCGTCTACTTGCATTGTTCCCATGAAGCCGGCCTCAGCACTTTCTTGCGCTGCGGCAATACAAAAGAACAGAGGTACTAGCAGGCCTATCAGGCATAAAGGAACCAGAAGTCTTTTGTTGGATGAAAAAAGGTCGAAAACGATTATTAGCCCAGCAAGCAAAGCCATGCTGATTTCGGGAATAATTAATTCTAAATCAATGTAATTCATTAATTAGCCCCTGTCATAATTAGCATCTGTGCTATGCCATCTGCGAAAACATCAGAGACGAATGCTGGATATATCCCTACAGCTATTATAGAGATAATTAGGATACCGATGGGAATTACTTGCACCGCTGTGGCATCACCGATTTGTTCAAATTGGGGTTTCTCAGGACCAAACATTGACCTTTGTATCATCCACAATATGTACCCAGCTGTTAGTACTACTCCAAATGCAGCTATTATTGTAGCTATTTTGAAAGCAGGGAAAGCTCCCACGAATATTGTAACCTCTGCGACGAACCCACTAGTTCCCGGTAGTCCCAAAGAGGCCAAACCTGCGACCACTAGTGATACCGTGAATATTGGCATCCGACGGGCCAAACCGCCCAAGTCCGGGATGTGGCGTGTGTGTGTTCTTTCATAGATAAATCCTATCGTTAAAAATAGAAGTCCAGTGATGGTTCCATGAGTGAACATTTGTAGGGCAGCTCCGGTCATTGCTAGAGATGTTATTCCACCGCCTACAGCTGATAATCCTAATAATACGAAGCCCATATGGCTTACGCTGCTATATGCGATGAGCCTTTTGAGATCCGTCTGTCGTATTGTTATGGCTGCTCCGTAAATAATGTTTATTACTCCAAACAAAGCTAATACCCAGGCATATTTTTCGAGTTGGTCTGGAAACATTCCAGCGGAAACTCTCAAAAGTCCGTATCCGCCCATTTTTAAAAGAACACCTGCCAGCATGACGCTGGCGGCAGTGGGGGCATCTGTGTGCGCGTCAGGTAACCAAGTATGAAAAGGAAAGACGGGGAGTTTAACAGCAAAACCTATGCTCATAAATAAGAAAAGTATGCCTATGGGCATTATGAGGTTAGCAGTCGGCATCAATTCTGAAATTTTCATCATATCGAAGGTGCCTGTTCCCGCAAATATGACCAATATCCCAATTAGCATGAAGGCGCTACCAAGGATCGTAAATATTAAAAACTTCATCGCAGAGTATTCTTTTCTTCCTGTACCCCAAATCGATATTAGGAAGAACATAGGAATCAATTCTAGTTCCCAAAAAAGGAAGAAAAGTAGGAAATCCATTGAGGTGAATACTCCTACTACCGCGCCCTGTAGAGCTAGCAACCACATGAAATGTTCTTTAGTTCTTTCTGATACATTCCACGAGGCGAATATAGAAACGATACCTAGTAATCCAGTTAATAAAATTAGCGGAGCGCTTATCCCATCAATCGCTAAAAAGTATTGAACTGGAAATGATTCTGGGAACCATGTTGTCAGTTTTTCTGACATGTCATACTGTTTATGGGCTATAAATATATAACCTGTGATCATAAGTTCCACAATGGATGCACCCAAGGCGAAACCACGTGCCGTTTTCCCATTC
>RQOP01000085.1 GCA_008373095.1 SAR202 cluster bacterium
TGTTAGTATATTGCAGTGTAAATATTCTGTATTATCGCTGCGTAGATATAATCAAAAAGGACCGCCAATCGGTGGTCCTTTTTTTCTGAACTTACACAGTTAGATATTTAAACGTGACAAACCTTCCATACCAAATTCACATTCAGGTATTTAATTTCTAGCTGTTACAATATTTCGGTTGTCTATTTGTCACTAGGATCATTTTATTCAGATGCAAAACTCCTCATCTGACCGAGTTAAATTTCTACTGGAAGCCCCGATAATTGGGATGCTGCTTAAATTGGCTATTCCAAACTCCATTGCGGTTATCACCATGACGTCCATAATGTTGGCTGACGCTAGATTTGTAGCTCAATTAGGCACGACTGCTTTGGCTAGTCTTGCGGTGGTTTTCCCATTCCAGTCACTTCTTCAAATGATGGCAGCAGGTGCCATAGGAGGAGGGGTAACTTCGTCAGTCGCAAGGGCTTTGGGTGCCGGTGATAGGGAGAAGGCGCAAGAAGCTGCGTGGCATTCCTTGATAATAATTGGGGTGATGGCAGCAATTTACACCATAGTGTTGGGTTTTTTCTGTAGGCCCTTGTTTTCCCTTTTGGGTGCGACCGATGAAGTTCTGGATGGATCAGTAACCTATTCCAGAGTTCTTTTCGGGGCAGCCTTTATAGGATGGCTGTTTTTCGTCGGGATGTCATGGCTTCGTGCCATAGGTCAAATTTCCTTCCTTTCAACTATCGTCATCATCAGTAGTATTTCTCAAATTGTAATGTCTGGTGCATTCACCTTAGGGTGGGGTCCATTTCCATCTATGGGCATATCTGGCCCTGCGATTGCAACTGTCCTATCTCAGACAGTTGCTGGTAGCTACATAATTTATGTAATGACCGGAAGGAAAATGGAAATACGACTTAGGCCGTACAAATTTAATATTCATGCGATAAATGACATCATGAAAGTAGGTGGTATTGGACTTATTAACAGTACCTCCATCGCTTCCACTTTGGTCATAGTTACCTGGGTAATTGGACGATATGGAGACGCTGCCCTTGCGGGGTATGGGTTAGGGAGTAGGTTGGAAATAATTCTTACCCCAATCGCTTTTGGGGTTGGAGGGATACTAACCACAGTGGTTGGTGCCAATTTTGGAGCTAGACAATTCATAAGAGCGAGAAATGTAGCCTGGCTCGGTTGTGCAGTAACCTTCGTTATTACTACGATAATAGGGGTAATGTCCGCCATTGAGCCTGGGTTGTGGCTTGATAGGTTTACATCGGACCCTGAAGTTTATAAATACGGAGCTCTGTATCTAGCGATTGCCGGACCTTTTTATGGATTCTTTGGAGGAGGTCAGACTTTATATTTTGCTAATCAAGGGACAGGAAAAATGGTTGTGCCAGTATTAATAAGTTTTGCGCGATTGCTACTTGTTTGTGCGGTTGGCATTATGTGCGTGATATTTGAATGGAATCTGTCAGTGATTTTTTGGGCCGTCGGAATTGGATTACTAATCATAGGTACCGGGCTTTCATTAAATATGTTTGGTCCAGTTTGGAAACCAAAAGAAATTTTGAATCCGAATTAAATTGCCCTAATTATTCCTTGAGATAATAAAGTCGGCTAAAAGTAACAGTGACCTTTTGCAATCATTTTCTTCCAGTGGCTCGATAGCTAATTTTGCCTCTTCGATTAATCGTTGTGCATATTCATATGAACGTTCTTTCACATCAGAGCTTTTGACCATTTTAACTATTTCTGAATGGAGGGCGCTGTTGGATGGATCTTCAAGAAATCTTTCTATCTCTTTCCGACAATTGGTATCTTCCATTGCGTAAATGGTTGGCAATGTGATCACACCATTTAATAGATCGCTGCCCACAGGTTTGCCTATTTCCTGCTCGGTGCCTGTGATATCCAGAACGTCGTCAACGACCTGAAAGGCGAGTCCTATTTTTTCGCTGTATGTTTTCAGAATCTGCACTGTTGATTCAGGTGCTCCACTTAAAATAGATCCTGATTCTCCAGAGGTCGAAAACAATGAGGCGGTTTTGAAATAAATCCGCTCAAGGTAATCTTCTAATCCATGGTCTATATTTCTACTGTTCGCAGTTTCCTGCATTTGCCCCCTTGATAGATCCATAATTGTCTCAGAGAATCTCTTTATTACTCTGATATTACCAGTTGCACATACATAGGTTGCTGAAGCCGCAAATACATAATCCCCGAGAAGGACCGCCGTATGTTGACCCCAATTGGAGCTTACTGTGACTCTCCCTCTTCTGGTGTCAGCTTCATCAACTGTATCGTCATGGATCAATGTCGCGACGTGTAGCATTTCTACAGCTGTTGCCATTGTTACAACTTTTTCCCCATCATTTGGATGAAATCCGGCTGTTAGTAAAGTTAGGGCAGGTCTTGCTAGTTTCCCAGTTGAATCAAATACATGAGTGAGCAATTCTTTCAAGGAAGGAAGATCTGAACTATTTGAAAATTCCTGCAGGCGATCATCAACTAAATTTAATTGATCTGATATCGGTTCTAATATAGAAAAAGCTTGCAATATAATGGTGTCCTAGCTAATACCCAACCGGCTGACTTCTTCGTCGATTACACTGTCTTCAAGTTTGATAAACAGGGCTTTTGCTTCACCTAATTTATGTCCGGGACTTACTTCATCTGGACTCCAATTCCAACCTTGATCTGTAGCAGTTCCTTCAAATCCCAACATGGTATGAAGTTTTTCAACGCTGAATGGAAGAATGGGCGCTAAAGTTATTTTGAGGCAATTTATAACATTTAGGCAATGGTAAAGGGTATTGCCGGCAGATTCAGGGTCGTTTTTGGCTGCGGTCCAGGGAGCCTTTTCATCAAGATATCGATTAGCCTCTTGCGCGAGAGACATTGAATGTTCCAACGCTCTTCTAAACCTACAATTTTCCAGTTCAGTAGAGACCATCGATAGAGTTTCAGAGCCTTTTTTGAGCAAGGACCTGTCCAGGTCATCTTGATTTTTGGATTCTGGAACTACACCGTCAAAGTATCGGTTAGTCATCGAAAGTACTCTGTGTACCAGATTTCCAAATGTAGCTACTAATTCGTCGTTGTTTCTTCTGACATATTCCGACCAAGAAAAGTTTGAATCACTTGTTTCCGGCATTATTGATGCTAATGAAAATCTGAGCGGGTCTGGTTCGTATCGTTCAAGATAGTCTTTTAGATTAACGACCCAGTTTCTACTCGTCGAAATCTTCTTTTCTTCCATATTGACGTATTCATTTGCGGGGACATCATATGGTAGATTGAGATTTCCATATCCCATCAGCATCGCTGGCCAAATCACGGTATGGAAGGGAATGTTGTCTTTCCCCATGAAGTAGTAGGGTTTTGAATCCTTCTTCCAGTACTCTTGCCATTGGTCTGGGTTATCGGTTTGCGATGCCCATTCTATGGAGGCCGAAAGGTAACCTATGACCGCTTCAAACCATACATAGATCCGCTTGTCTTCATATCCTTCAAGCGGAATAGGTATGCCCCATGTTATATCTCTGGTGATAGCTCTATCTATCAAACCTCCTTCCAAAAACCCAAGAGTGAAGTTCTTTACATTAGGTTTCCAATGAGATTTTTCAGATGCCCAATCGATCAAAGCCTTTTCGAATGCACTAAGTTTTAAGAAAAAATGCTCAGTATCTCTAAATATGGGCGTTGAATCACAATCTTTATGTTTTATATCCAGTAAATCTTTTGGATCAAGTGTGTTGCCGCAACCATCACATTGATCGCCCCGGGCACCATTAAAATTGCAATGAGGGCATATACCTTCCACATATCTATCAGCTAAAAACCTATCATGGGCTTCACAGAACGGTTGCGACATAGTGTCGTTATAGATGAATCCTTTTTCGTATAGTCTGAGAAATATATCTTGAGTGACCTCGAAATGATTATCTGTATGGGTGCTTGTGAAAAGGTCCCAATTGATACCTAGTCCGTCCCAGTCGTTCAGAAATTCTCGTTGATATTTGTTTGCTATTTCCTCGGGTGATACCCCTTCGTTTTCAGCGGTGATGGTTACTGGGGTTCCATGGGCATCGCTGCCAGATACCATAATTACGTTATTACCCTTGATTCTATGATAGCGGGCGAAAATATCGGCCGGTAGGTATGCGCCTGCAACGTGTCCAAGGTGGATAGAACCGTTAGCGTATGGCCAAGCCACACAGACAAGAATGTTTTCGGGCATAGTTTAAGCGTTTTCTCCTGAAGGGATGCCTTCGAATATTAGCACAAGAGGTATTGCTGAATTGTAATAGACGTTGTCGAAGATCTCCATTTAGTTTTCTAGGGCTAAGGCCCTATCTCTTAACTGGCCGCAACCGGCGTCTATATCGATGCCTTTTTCCATCCTTACTGTGGAAGGAACATTGAATTTTTTCAGATCCGATTGAAACCTTTGCGCTTCTCTGTACTCAGTTCGTCTGTACGGTCCTTCACCGGTAGGATTCACGGGAATAAGGTTCACATGGCAAAGGAGGTCTTTCAAAACCCTTCCAAGTTTGCTGGCGTGCAATGGGGTATCATTTTGACCTTTCAACAAGACATACTCGATAAATATACGCCGGTTAGTTTTTTTTACAAAATATTGGCATGCTTCAATCAGCTGCTCGATCGGATACCTTTTATTTACTGGCATAGTCTCTGACCTGGTTTCGTTATCCGGTGCGTGTAAGGAGACAGCAAGATTTATTTGGACGTCCTCTGTAGCGAGTTTCTCTATACCAGGTACAAGTCCCACAGTAGATACCGTTATGTGCCTAGCTCCGATTCCTATACCTTTCGGATCATTAAGAATGCGGATTGCTTCCATCATGTTTTCGTAGTTAGCCAACGGCTCTCCCATTCCCATAAAAACGACATTCGTAACCCCTTGGAGTTCACCGCGAGACCTAGTGCCGGCTTCTATTTCTTTCTCATCTTCCGACCGGGCCAATCTCTCCATCGTTAAAACTTGTTCTGTTATCTCGCCTGTTGTTAGATTGCGTCTAAAGCCCTGCTGGCCTGTAGCACAAAAGGTGCATCCTAAGGCACAGCCAGCCTGAGTAGATACGCATACGGTTTTCCTTCCCCTTCGATGACCGTCGGCCTCATACCTCATTAAAACGGTTTCGATTAATTCACCGTCAGGCAGCTTGAATAAAATCTTATCGGTGCTAGCATCAGCAGACTGCTTGGAAAGAACCGTAATTGCATTTCCAATAGAGTAGTTTTGACTCAATACCCCTCTTAAGTCTTTACTTAAGTTAGTCATGTCTTCAAAAGAGGTTCTGCCCTCTCGGTAGATTGCACGCCATAACTGTTCAGCTCTATATTTGGGTTGTCCAAGGGTTTCCAAAGAGGCTAGCAGTTGTCCTTTTGAGAGTTCTAATATTGAAGCCAAATTAGAACTGATAATGGGTATGTTTTCTTCGATCGCCATAGAGTATTTACATCTGGTAATTCTTTTTGTATTTATTCAAGTGTATCAAGGACTAATTTGTAGGCTTCACTGTTGTTTAAGCTCGCGACTGAAACTATTTCCCGGGAAATATCCCTGATACCAAACCCTTCCTCCGATAATTTGTGTATCAGAGTCATGATGTCAGTTCTATCAAGATATTTGATCTCACTGCCTGGTTTCGATAAAACTAAGGTAAATTCTCCTTTGGGATCGCTGAAATATGCTAGAGCATCAGCCGGGCTGCCATGGAATGTTTCCTCATGCATTTTGGTCATTTCTCTGCCTATGAAAATAATGCGGTCAGGATAGATATCCGTTAATTGTTCCAGTAGCTTTTTTAACCGTCTTGGGGATTCAAACAAGACCAAAGGCACTGGCAATACTCCATATTCCTTAAGAAATTGCACTAGATCTGATTGTCGCCGTGGGGGGAATCCAAGGAATAAAAAGGAATCAATAGGGAAGGGACACATAGATAGGATGTTTGTTACCGCGGAAGGTCCAGGAATTCCTACCACGGAAAAACCTGCAATACCAGCGGCCTTAACTAATTCATATCCCGGGTCACTTATTCCAGGGGTTCCAGCATCCGTGGCTAAGGCAATATCTCCTTTCCCCAATTCCTCTAATATCTCCGGTATTTTCTTGGCATAATTATCTTTGTTAAAACTTATTTTCCTAGCTTTTATGTCGTATCGACTCAACAATTTCTGGGTGACTCTAGTGTCCTCTGCAGCGACAAAAGAAACCTGGGAAAGTATATCGATTGCCCGAAAGGTGATGTCTTTGAGATTACCTATAGGCGTTCCCATTATGTAAAGAGTACCCATTAGGTGCCCCCGTTTTCGGCTATTAAAAATAAAGGAGGTCTATTATTTCTGAAGCAGTGTGGACAATTCTTGAGGATGACTCAGCATTGGATAATGTCCTGCTTCCAGCTCATGCCATTTAGCGTCTAATTTTTGGGCAGTACGTTGTTGATGTTCTCTTGACGGATTGGAACTTAAGGTGCACCTGATTACAGTCGCAGTCCACTTTTGAGCCCAGAAGTTGTCTAATTCACCAGGAGCATCAGTAGCTTCTATAGGGTGCATAGTAACCCGTTCGATAGCCCATTTTTTTAGTTCAGGGTCTAGGTCTTGGAAAAGACGGTCCTCTAGCTCTTCTGCAGATGGCCCCCGCGTCAGTTCAGTGGTTGTCTGAGGGTAGGATGGGTCCCTTACTACGATGTCTTGAACTCTCTCTCCGGGTTGAGGTGCAAGAGCGTCCACAAAAATCACCTCCCGTACCCGACTTCGAGATAGTTCTGCAACCTTACAAGTTACTAACCCCCCTGTGCTAGTCGCCACCAATATTAGATCGGTTAAATCTTGATAATGTATGAACCCGGCTATCTCTTCTGCTTGGCTCTTGATTGTAATACCTGGCCGTATGGAAATAGAACGTTCTCCACAACCGTCAAGGGTTGGAGCATATACAGTATGGCCCTTCTTGGCTAGTTCTTCGGCAGTTGGTTTCCAAATCCATCCGCCTTGATAGGAACCATGGATTAATACGTAAGTAGACATACACACCTTCCTATAAAATTCTTACTGAAAGTATACTACCGATATCACGGCGAATAACTAAGATGGTAACCTTCTTGGTAATAGGAATTACCAAATGAATAAATCAATAAAAATATTTCTGGTAATTCTTATTATATTGGGAATACTGATAGCTACCCCTCAAGTGAGAAATTCCATTAAGGCAGCTCTATTCATCCCTCAGATTTTGCCAGCGATACCAGTCAAGCCCTTGGAATATGTTTCAGGCACACCGATCAGGGAAGAAATCACCTTCACCTCTTCCCAGGGAATTTCGGAAGCGGATATTTATTTTCCATCAGGGGACGGGATGCACGCAGCGGTTGTGTTTTTCATGGGGATTGTTCCTCCTGATCGAGAAGAAGAGCGAATCGTTGCTTTGGCAGAAGGGTTGGCAAGGACTGGAATGGTTGTGTTGATACCCTGGCTAGACACCCAGACCGAAAATAGACTGATCGTTACCGATATAGAAGTATTAGTAGATGCTTTTCAGCATCTCCAAAATCATGAAAGAGTTGATAGAGAGCGAGTTGGAATGGGTGGTATCTGCACAGGGGCCTCTATGGCTGTGGTTGCTGCTCAATCTCACAGGATCAATGAAGAAGTTGCTTTCATCAATTCATTCGCAGGTTATTTTGACGCCTTCGATCTAGTTAAATCGACGGCAGCCAGTAGTAGATTCGATGATTCTGAAACTTACGAATGGTCGCCAGATAGCCTGACAAAAAGTTTGGTTAATTCCCATTTAATTGAAGGGGCGGGTGGTGTTGATGAACAGATTTTGAATGGCATAGTGGAGACAGGAAGTTGGAATCAAAGTGAATATGATTCCTTAACCTTGGGTGGAAAGGCTGTTTTAACATTATTGAGTAATCCTACTTTACCCGAGGCAAATGAGGCGATAAGGAATCTTAACGATGAAACCTATCACTTTCTATCTGCCGTTTCTCCCAGTACCAATATGGACATGCTCAAGGCAGATGTTTTGCTGATGCACGACCTGCACGATAAGTTGGTACCAGCTGAAGAGTCCAGGAGATTTGCAAATGCCGTAGTAAAAAATGGGAAAAATGTATATCACACAGAATTTTCCCTGTTTCAAAATGCCGTGCAAGTACATAAAGATGAGACAGAGAACAGTGGAACGCTAAATTTTATAAAACAGGCCTTCAAACTCTATAAACATATGTACAAGGTCATGTCGCTTTCAGGTTAGCTGTTATAGAGTCTTTGCTTTTCCCTTATACAGAGACAGTAGCATGCCGAAACCTACCATGACGGTTAAAGAGATGAAAGAAGTACTCATCCCTGATATAAATGACGGTATCAAGCCAATGGGGGCATTTTCGGTCACAGCAGACAGATCTGGGGGGTGGCCGAGAGATCCCATGACAGAAGTTACTATTAAGGTCGAAACAGGTACTGACATTAGATTCCCAGAATTTCTTATAAGGTTTATGAAAGCGATAACTGCTCCATAAGATTTATCATCAGACACGCTTAATGTAGCGCTATTATTTGGACCATAAAAAGACCCCATTCCAGTGCTTATAGGTAACACTCCAAGTATTGGTAGCCATCTAGGGGAATTTTCATCCAAAAACGAAAGTATCATTAGGCCCGAAGTGGCGAGTAGAAGGCCGCCTATTGTAAAAGGTCTCCATCCGAACCTGTCTGAAAGCCTCCCTGATATCGGGCTCGCAATAGCCATTCCAGCAGCAGCAGGCATAAAAACCATGCCAATTTGTTGTGGCGTATAAAACATGACGTATTTTAAATAGAAAGGCAATAGAAACCATGCTGAGGACATACCTAGAAAACAAAGGAAATTGGCAGCTATTGATGCACTAAATAGGGGTTTTAGGAAAAGGTTGAGATTTAGAACTGGATCTTCAAATCGAGTCGATCTTCTTATGAATCCTACAAGAAGTAGTATCGATAAAGCTAGCACGGGGAGAGTATAAGGAGAATTCCAACCAAATGACGGGACCATTGTGAAGCCGGCTAATAAGGCTATAAGGAAATTGGTGAAGAAAAATGATCCGACCCAATCAAAAGCTCCAGTGTTGTTCCGATTAGAGTCAGACCTTAAAACGATAAAAGCCAGAATCGCAGAACTTAAAGTTATGAGCGACGTTACGATGAATACAGCCTGCCAGCCAAAAAGCCCGGTGATAAACCCGCCTATCGCAGGCCCCGCGATGTTACCCATACCCACAAATATCAATATCAACCCGATTGATCGACCTCTTTGGTTTTGCCCAAAAGCATCGACAGCAATGGTCATAGAGGTGCCTTGAATCATTGCACCTCCAAATCCCTGCAATATTCTCCCCCCAAATAGAAAAATCATTTCGGAAGCAGAGGCTGAGATGATGCCTCCAATAGTGAAAATTAACAGTCCACTTATTATGACTATTTTTCGACCTATAATGTCTGCAAGCCTTCCAACTGGAAGCATTATCGCCGCGACGACCACAAGGTATGAAATTAAAACCCATTGGACTGTTGGTATATCTGCAGAAAAATGTTCAGCTATCTCTGGAATAATAACGTTTGAGGAACCACGATCCACAGCTGTTCCAAAGATGGAAAGAGCTCCTGAGAGGAAAGCTAGCCACTTGTAATGGCGTGACTTGAAACTGTGTATATAACTTAAATTCATAATGAGACTAAAAAATGATACACCCTAGAACTTGATCAGTCTTCGGCGTGTACAATATTTTCACCATGGGGACTTGAATCCCCTAAGATTTTTAAGCTTTGAGGAGTACCAATGTTTCTAATCAGACGAGTGTGTAAAGTTGAGAGAAAAGATTGCTGGCAGGTGGCTAAATTATTAAAAGATATTTGCGATTCATATGAGGAAAACACCGGAAGAGGAAAGGCAACCATCTACATTGGCGGAGCCGGTACCCCTGCCGACGAATTTACTGTTTGTGCCGAGTGGATGCAGGAAACTATAGACGCGAATAGAATGCCTAATGTTCCTCAGAGTGTTTTAGACGCAAATGCTGAAATGTTCCCATTGATAACAGATTACAAAATAGAATTTTTCGAAGTCGCCACAGAAGAAAAATTTGCGGAACGTTTCTGATCCGTCTGTGGGAGGTTCCTAAGTTTCTCCCACAAATAGATTCGATTACTACAATAAATCAGACAAAAGGTATTAGCCCCGGGAAACAACCTTGCCGTCTTCCATTTCCTGTATTTCGTCTTCCGAATATTCAGCAATATCTTTTAATATTTCCTCAGTATGTTGGCCTACCGTAGGTGTGGAACCAACAACCATTTCTGTTCTACTGAATTTGATCATTTTTCCAGCTACATGTATTTTCCCAGCGATTGGATCTGGAACTTCCATCAAAATTTCTCTTTCATGCAGGTGAGACTCTTGGGCAGCCTGTTCAACATTATTAACTGGAGCACAGGGAATGCTATATTCAGATAGATAATCTACGACCTCTTTCATCTTTCGTTCCAGAAACCACCCTGACAGAACGGAGTTTATGTCTTCTCCATTCTCAGCCCTCGATGTACGAGTTAAAAACCTTTCATCTGTCTTCCATTCAGGTTTATCGATCGCGTCACACATTCTTTGAAAAATATTATTATTACCAGCAGCAATGATTACGTAGCCGTCGGATGTTTCATACATCCCACCTAGCGGGTTTTCCGCTCCGCCATAACTCGTGGCTCTCTCCGTCACATACCCGTTTCCAAGGTAGGCTGTTAAAGGTATTTCGTTAACTGTGAATCCCGTATCTGCGAGAGATACATCGATTGCTTGTCCTTCACCGGAAATTTCCCGTTCCCATAGGGCGGCCAAAGCTCCTATAGTTGCATGTAATGATGTGATGCGGTCAATTAGAGGGAAATAGGTTTTGATAGGTGGATCGCCCTTTAAACCGGTTAGCGACATCATCCCTCCCATCGCTTGCCCAATCGGATCAAAGCCAACCTTGTCCCGATGAGGTCCATATTGCCCATATGCTGAGGCATTTATCATGATTATCTTAGGGTTGAGTTCCTTCAAAACGTCATAGCCGAACCCCATGATGTCTATCGTGCCTGGCCTAAAATTTTGAAGGAATATGTCTGACTTTTTTACCAATCGCGTTAGAACTTCCTTACCTTTCTCTGTACGGAGATCGATTGCCAAACTTTTTTTTCCGCTGTTATATTGCACCCAATAGGCACTTTGGCCTCTTACTCTTGGGCCATTTTCTCTGCTTTCATCACCATTGAGGGCCTCTACCTTGATAACTTCAGCTCCCATACGAGCGAACATTAAGGCACATCTTGGCCCAGCCTGGTAGCGCCCCAGATCAAGCATTCTTATGCCAGCGAGTGGAGCAGAATTGTTTTCATTCGTCATAGTTCACCATATAACCCGTATCATTGTTTGTTAACTAGCTAAATCAATCCGCAGATTCTCAAGAAGGATCCTCGTCTGATGATTTATCTTCCATCAAGGACAATGCCGAAGCAAAGGGTCCAAGTAACTTAGTGAATTCCATTGGGAAAATGAATTTTGTGGAATCACCTTTGCCCATCTCTTTAAGAGTCTCAAAGTACTGCAAACTAAGAGTTTTCGTATCAACATTCTGAGCCACGGTAAATATTTGATCCAAAGCTGTGCTGAAACCCTGAGCTCTCAAAACTTGAGCCTGTTGGTCTCCTTCGGCCGTAAGGATGTCGGACTGACGTTGGCCCTCTGCTCTCAATATTTCAGCTTGTTTTTCTCCTTCTGCGACGGTTATAGCTGCTTGCCTTTTTCCTTCAGCTTCAGTTACCTCAGCTCTTCGTAATCTCTCTGCAGCCATTTGTCTATTCATAGCTGCTTGTATGTCTGCCGCTGGTTCAATTTCCTTTATTTCCACCTGTGTAACTTTGATCCCCCAACGGCCCGTAATTTCATCCAATTTCACCCTTAATTCGTCGTTTATCCTCTCACGTTGTGAGAGCACTTCGTCAACAGTCATTTCACCGACGACTGCCCGTAAGATTGTGGTAGCCATCCCGATTACGGCTTGATGGTAATTTACAACCTCAAGAACTACCTTTTGAGCTTCGTGCTCAATCGGCCGTAGAAAAACCAGGAAATCGATATCTAAAGGAGCATTATCGCTAGTTATATTTGTTTGGCGAGGAATGTCTATTACTTCCTCTCTTAAGTCAATTCGAGTTGCAGTCTGAATCGGCCAAACCAAAATCCGTAAACCGGGACCTTTCAATCCTCCTCGTTCACTGAATTTCCCAAGGGTGAAGACTGCCAATCTTTCATATTGACGTACGATCTTAATTAGCGGGATCATATTGGACTCCTTAAGTCTTTTCCGTTTTTTCGGACACTAATAATTGAACTCCATCGTAACTGTTTATTACAACCACCTTTCCCTCTTGTATATCTGAAGGATGTTCAGATGTTGCGGTCCACAGTTCTGATCCGACTAAAACCGTTCCTGTGGGATCTAATGCCACACGAACTATACCTTCACTTCCTATAATAGTTGCATAGTTACTCGGACTCCCTCTAGACATGGTATCTCTTAAAGCGAGGACTAGGAATAGAAGGAGTCCTGATAAGATAATAACTACCAACCCCAACAGCCACATGCTTAGGCTAAAAAGATCTCTTTCAATAGGATTATTTCCCCACCCACCGTATAAGAGAAAGCCTCCCAAAGCGAAGCAAATAGTACCCCCAATTGCGAAAAACCCAAGCCCGGCTCCTTGAGTTTCCAAAACAAAAAACACCACGGCAGCCACTATTAAAACCATAGCAAGCCAGTTGACTGGGAGTTGTCCCATCCCGACAAAAGCTAGAGCTGTAGCCAGTAAGCCAACAAAGCCTCCTACCAATATTCCAGGACTGACAAATTCAATTGTTAAGCCAATGCTTCCTATTGTGAGCAGTATAAAGGTGATATTTGGATCTCCAACGGCATCTAAGAATTTTTCTTTCCAATTCCTTTTTGCTTCCTGCAAGTTCGATGATTCGGTGTCTATGGTGATTGGTCCTGTCGGAGTAGTAACTACCATTCCGTTAATCAGATTCAAAAGCTCTTCTCGGTCGTGTGCGATTTTATCGATAATATTTTTTTCCAATGCTTCTTCGGAGCTATATGCCTTGGCTTCAAAAATTGTCGCCTCAAGGGCGGTACCATTCCTGTTCCGCGCTTCAGATATGCTCCGCATGAGAGCCGCTGCATCTTGAGTTGCCTTACTTTTAAGCGTGGTGTTTAGATCGGACCCGTCAGCAGAAACCGGAGAGGCAGCGCCTATATTTGTGGTCGGGGCCATAGCGGCAATATGTGATGCCGCCACTATAAATGTTCCCGCAGAACCGGCTCGCGCTCCATATGGTGCTACATAGGTAATGATGGGAATCTCAGATTCTAAAAACAGGGTCACTATTTCTCTAGTCGACTCGAGCATCCCTCCGGGGGTATCCAATTCAATCAAGATTGCGACGGCTTCGTTTAATTCTGCTGTCGTGATCACCCTACGGAGATAATCAGCCGTTGAAGGCTGAATTGCACCTCTGATCTCGACCAACATAATCTCATTTTTAGTTGAGGTATAACCTATGTAGGTATTAAGTAGGGCCACGAAAAATAAGGCTGATACCGTTACTCGAAGAAACAGACTTAGTTTACTCATAGGTCTCCATTTTTAACCTAAAGTCAACAGACAACAGTCAGACTAAAAAATATTAAATCAAGGCCATCATCCAATCCTACCGTCTTTCATGAGCCATTTCCATCCGAGATTAATACCCTAAGGCTGTAGTAGGCCTGTATGAATCTACCCCAGCTTTTAAGATATTTTTTTCATGGTCTATTTGGATGGCTGATGGCCTGGCAAAATATCCTGTAGGAGCCGGCTCTTCTTCCAGCAGGTCTATATCATGTCCCAAATCAAGTAGTGCATTTACTGTGGAAGGGTTCATTCGACTGTCAACGAATGTTTTTCGCCCACTTACATCGACAACGGGCTGGATTATTGCTTCCTGTGGAGACATTCCAAATACCAAAACATTTAGTATTACCTGGGCATTACGGTTCATGATTCTTCTTGCGCCTGGAGCGCCTTGAAGTAAAACAGGTCGATTGTTTTCTAATACCATAAAGGGAGACATATTATTCATTGGCCGTTTCCAAGGTGCCATCGAATTCGGGTATCCAGGTTTTGGGATGAACCATCCCATACCTCCAACCATAGCTACTCCAGTCCCCGACGGGTTTAACCCTTTAGCGAACACTCCAGTGTGGGTGCAGGAAACAGCGTTTCTATCCTTGTCTACTACGTTTATATGCGTAGTATCTTCATCATTGGTATCCATGGCTGGATGAGATGGAACTGGAACTTTTTGATTAGTATCGTAGGCCCATGGGTCATGGATGGGGTTTTCCATAAATTCGACTAGTGGCTCTCGTTCTCCAAGATGACGGATTTCAAATGTAGGATTATGGACTTCTTTAGCGATTTCCTTTGCATACAACGGTGAAAGCAGTCCATTAATTGGTATCTTATGATGCTCCCAGTCTCCTAGATATCCAAATCTATCGGCAAAGGCATGCCTTGCGGACATCATAAAGGTATGAAGATATTCTGTCGTATTATGTCCCATATTTTTGAGATCAAAGTTGTTGAGAATATTAAGAGTTTGCAGATTAGTTATACCTC
Organism: SAR202 cluster bacterium; assembly: GCA_008373095.1. GTDB lineage: Bacteria > Chloroflexota > Dehalococcoidia > Lucifugimonadales > UBA826 > UBA11996. Next base: position 14,770 of record RQOP01000085.1, read on the forward strand.
CGCTTGGAGTATTTACAACGTTTACACTATATTGGGCGAAATTGGTGTTTGCAGTTTGCCCAACCACTGGCTGATAATCCTCTAAATCCTTCTTCCTTAAAACGCCTCCTCCCTTTTTCATGTGTTCATCTATGGCTTCTGCTACATCCCCAGAGTACATTGCGTCTCTACCTTTCTTGGCCAAGTTTTGTAAAAGGTGAGCCAAATCCTTTTGAATGATTCTCGTACCTGGTTTTGGATGGCTTTTCGGAACCTTTCCTCCCGGAAGCCAAACTGAAGATAGTTGAGGGTCACTGTCAAAGGTGTCATGCATATTCGCAGCGGACATTGTTAAGTACCAATTTGCTTCGAATCCTTTCGAGGCTAAAGCAATTGCTGGCTCTAAAACTTGTTCGAAGGGAAGAGTACCGAATCGTTTGTGAGCCTCGCAAAAACCGGCGCATGTAGCAGGTACGGTTGCTGAAAGAGGACCACTATTATTAGCGTCATCCACCACATCAAAAGTTTTATATCCGGCCCCTGTCGATGGTCCAATCACGTCATACATTTCATCTGTAGTGCCTTGTGGCGCTCTACCGTTAAAATCTACCCCGATTGTCCTAGCCTTTTCAGCAAGGTGAATTAGCATGTAGCCCATTCCGCCAATGCTGGCCATGTATGGTTCTTGGACTATATTGCAAAACCCTATGGCTACGGCGGCATCTATGGCATTGCCTCCAGCTTTCAATATTGAAAGACCCGCTTCTGCGGATAGTGGCAAGGCCGATGTGACGATACCGTTTTCTGCGACGACTTCTTCTTTATTTACCTTCCAGGCACTATATAGCGACATTATTTATCCTTTAGCCTAATTGTTCTCGCCGAATTTCATCTAATCTGGCCCTCTCCTCATCTGTTAGTGATTCATAGGGATCCCCTTTCTGAAGTATAGAACCTGTGAAGTCCGGCGGACGCTTCTCTAAGAAAGCTCGCCGACCTTCTTCACCGTCAGCACTAAGTTGAGTCAATAAAGCATTCATCAATGTTTGTACTCTCCAGGCCTCAGTTATTGGTATATCTTTGAAACGGATTACAAATTCTTTCATCATTCTTACTGCTAGCGGAGGCATTTTTACGATCCCTGAAGCAATTTCTTCAGCTCTCTTTATCAGGTTCTCATGAGGAACTACTTCATTTATCAGATTCATTCTTAGCGCCTCGGTGGCATCAAATGGTTCATCCGTTAACAGTATTTTCATGGCATCAGCATGAGAAACTTGTCTTGTCAGATAGGTTGCTCCTGGGCCACTGCCAACCCATCCTTGAGTGAGTAAGGCAAATTTAAATTTTGCATTTTCAAGGGAGGCCAGCCGAATGTCAGTGGAGGTGAGCATCAGATAGAAGCCAGCCCCAGCAGCCCACCCATTTATAGCTCCAATGACCGGTTTCCAAATCTGCGGATAATGATCTCCCAATCTCCCGTCAGCCCCTATTCTTGCTCCATTAACAGTACCTGCCAAAGGCCAGAATATATTTTCTGCCCTTATCCTTTCTCTCTCCTCAGCTGTTATGTCAGGACGTGAATCCAGATTATGACCTGCACAGAAATGCCTATCACCTGTGCCTGTAAGAATTACAGCTCTAACGTCAGGATCTTCCCAAATATCTTTCCAGATTTCACTAATATCATTGGAAGTTTGTCTATCTAAGATATTGGCCTTTGATGGGTTATTAATTGTCACATACCCGATTCCATCTCTTCTTATGTAATCTACTGCCATTTTTGAATTCTCCTAGTAAATAATTTGGTTTTCTAGATAAGTTTCATAGTCTTTAGATGAAATCCCTATCAATTCCTTATAAATTCTGAGGTTGCTGGCTCCAATTTCCGGAGCGGCCTCCAGATGAAACGAGTTTTCTAGATTGGATGTCCACGGCATCCCTGGCATTAATCTTGTAACTCCATTTGGATAAGTCTGAGGGGTGAGATAGCCGGAACCGATTGTATGCGGATCCTCATAAACTTGCGCTATATTAATTGAAGGGCCTGCCGGTATGTCGTTGTCCTGGAGGATTTCCATAGCTTTATGAGCACTCAACCCAGAGGTGAATGCTGTTATCACAGTATCGATTTCAGAACTGTGGTTTCTGCGTTTTTCTGGGGATGAAAGTCGGGTATCAAGCGACATTTCTTTTTTTCCAATAGTTCCGCATAAACTTTCCCATTGAGTTGCGTTTTGTATGCTAATAGCAATCCACTCATCCTGGCCTTGGCATTTATAGAGACCATGAGGTGAATTAATCGGATCCTCATTACCACTCGGAACTGGTAATGAGTTCGTCATCTGGTATCCCAAAAGGCTAGAAGGGATCGATGCTGTTAGAGACTCTGCCATTGAGAAATCAATATACTGACCCTTGCCTGTCTGCATTCTATGATTTATTGCTGCAACAGTTACCATAGCTAATTCCATCCCTACCCATGGATCAGCCCAAAGCCCACCTTTTATTGGTTCGCCATCACCATAACCAGAAATTGTGTTCCATCCCGTGTAGTGTTGTAAGAGACTTCCGTAAGCGACATAGTCTTTATCCGGTCCCGTATGACCAGTTCCGGCTGAGGAAACCATGATTACATCCGGTCGTAGATTCTTAAGCGTTTGATAATCTAAACCGATCCTTTCAAAAACTCCGGCGGCAAAATTTTCTATTACAACATCACTGGTAGAGACAAGTTCTTTTGCAATATCTAATCCCTCCGAGGTAGATAAGTTGAGTGCACAGTATTCCTTAGACTGATTGTAAACTTGAAAGGGAGCCCCTCGGGCAGAAGGGTCCGGTCTTCTTGAGCTACCGATCTTTATAACCTCCGCACCCATTAAAGCAAGATGTCTCGCTGCAGTTGGACCAGCAATGATCCAACTGAAATCTAATATGCGTAGGCCTGATAGCGGTAGATTACTCATTTTTCGCATACCGTCCTAAGATCTCTTCAGTATGTTGTCCCAGTTCTGGGGCTGAAATCATACCCTTGGGTAACTCTGCATTACTCAGTTTGTATGCTAACCCTGGATGTAATAAATTACCGGCTTTTGTATGTGCGATCTCTACGAAAAATTCTCGAGCCTCTAAATGCTCATCCACTAATAAATCTTGAATAGTATTTACCGGAAAACAAGGTATCCGTTTCTCCTGTCCCCATTTGGCAATATCAAACTTTGACTTTGGAGAAGACCACTCAGTTAGACGGTCCCATAATTCAGAAACATTATTTTGTCTTCCTTCTCTGGAAATAAATTTTTCATCTTTTGACCAAGAGGGGTTCCCCAATATCTCTAACCATCTTTCCCACTGTGCATCCTCTCTCGGGGATATGGCCACATAACCATCATTACATTTTAAGACTCCACCAATAGCCGAAACCATTCCTCCTATTGATGAGCCTTCAACTTTGGAGAGTTGTCGGGTAGGGGGAGGGTGGTCAAACGCAGTATTAGCGATTCCGCTAATGGCCATAGTTATCATGGCATTCAATTCCGATACGACTATTCGACAGCCTTCACCGGTATTTAGTCTCCTGTAGTTAGCAATCATCGCAGCAGTAGAAGCTGTTAATCCAGCCACCATATGAGATTGATAACCCCCCGCTCTTATAGGGGGTTCGAGGTTAGGGTCTTCCACGGGACCTATCATTCCATGTGCGTTTCCGCTCATGTGAAATAGTATTAGGTCATCAGCAAGGTAATTCGAATAAGGTCCTGTCTCACCAAATGGCAATATTGAAACCCAAATCAAGGAAGGATTAATTGTATTTACTTCATCAAATCCTAGAGAACGATCGTTAAAGAAACCAAGTTTCTGGTTCTCCACAACAAGGTCAAAATGAGGAATCATAGCCTTGAGGTTACCCTGTCCGGCTGAGGTGTTCAGATCTAGTAAAATACTTTTCTTCCCATGATTATGGGCTAGAAATAAAGCGCTCTGCTCCTTGTCTCGGCGAGCATTAGGGTAGGGACCATACCCTCTTGAAACATCTCCTCTAGCTGTTTCTATTTTTACGACCTCCGCGCCCAACCTAACGAAATTAGCAGCAGCATAAGGAGCCGAGATATGTTCTCCTATCTCTAATACCTTTAGCCCTGTTAATAGACCCATATGGTCGTTCTCGTCCACCTAATTGAAACTACCTTCCAATCGCGTAGGCATCCCTTCTCGGGTCTGCGCCAGCGCTTAGGGATCCATTTTGTTGGTCTACGAGTATGCATGACATTGCGCCCGTACTGGGAGACCAATCATCAATGAATTCGACCTTGTGCCCTCTAGTAGATAGATTTTGACCAACCTCCCGAGAGATTCTCCCCTCTAAATGGATTAACCCTGGGTGATAAGCATGGGGCCAAAAAGAATTAGGGAAATTCCAAGGGACAAAACGCGGAGCCTCTATTGCTGCCTGCGGGTTCATACCGAATTCAACAACGTTTAGGAAAGTCTGCACCATCGCGGGACACTGTGCATCACCGCCGGGCGTCCCAAATGGCATAAAAAGGCGGCCGTTTTTAAAAGCCATTGCCGGATTTGGGGTCAACCGTGGTCTCTTCCAAGGAGCAACAGATGAAGGATGATTTGGATCAAGCCAACTCTGAGTGCCACGGGAAGATATCATTAAACCTAGATTAGGTACGATAGGAGAACCGAATACAGCGTCACTGGGTGTCGCTGAGAAAGAATTACCCCACTTATCTACGACACATGTATATGAGGTATCTTGTTCTAATCTGTCCCTGTTGATATCTGGGTGCTTTAAGGTGTTTTGACCGTTTTTACCTTCATATATCCATGGGTTGCCAGGATCTGGCATCTCGGTAAAAGCATTTTGCATCGAAATTCGGTTTCTCTGGGCCTTTGTATACTCCTTGGATAAGAGTCCAGCAATAGGAACCTCGATGAAATCCGGATCTCCATAAAATTCATGGCGGTCAGCAAAAGCCAAATTGAATGCTTGTGATAGTAAATGAATATAATCAGGAGTATTTTGTGGGATGGCAGATATATCATCGTTTTCCAAGATTTGTAACACTTGGGCAGTGACCGGGCCTTGCGACCAGGGTCCACATGTCAATATTTCATAATCCTTGTAATTAGCCGTTGTGGGATTTTCAATTTCGACATGAAATTCGGCCATGTCCGAGAGTGATAGAAGTCCGCCAAGACTGTCACTATAGTCGACTATTTCCTTTGCGATATCTCCTTTATAGAAAAGATCGCGTGCAGCCGTTATTGCCTCCTTTCTTCCTTTATTTTCTGCACCTTGCTCAGCTTCAATTAATCTTTTAAATGTTCTAGCTAAATCCGGTTGTTTTAATATCTCTCCTTCCTCGAGAATTTTTCCTTCGGGAGCGAATAGATCAAAAGTTGATTTCCATTCTGGGGCATCTTTGTCTACTGCGGCAGAAAGCTTTTGCAAGAGACTGGCCGCTGTGTTGGATATTGGAAAGCCATCTTGAGCCAATTCCAGGGCAGGTTGAAGAACTTGCTGTAGCGACATTGTTCCATATTCAGCCAGTGCGGTTAGCCAAGCGTCTGGAGCGGAAGGAACGATCGTTCGATCAATTCCTTTGGGGATATCATTATCAAATGAATCTATAGAAGTCTTTTTGGGCCATCTCCCCAATCCACTAATGGTTTTTGTTTCATCAGTGTCAGCCATGTAAACCATTATTGGAGCAACACCTCCAAAATTAGTAGCGTTTGGGAGAGTTACATTTATAACAATGCCAGATGCTACGCCGGCATCTATGGCATTCCCTCCTTGTTCCAGTATTCGATAGCCTGCTGAGGCCGCCAAATAATGCCCAGCTGAAACCATGTGAGTCATACCTCTCACTGGTGGTCTATACGTTGCGGTTTGAGTTGTCATAACAAGATCCTTCGCATCGATGATTTTTCGCTATATTACTAGGAAATCATGTAGTCCCCAAATCTACGGGGATTCTTAATGGTTTTTTCTCAGATATTCGATGATTTCCATCATGACTTTACAGTCCACTTCATTGTATTGAGAAATTTCTTGAACCATTGGAATGTCATTCATAGTTATTCCTTTGCTGTTCGCTTCATCATCAGCCCACCAGGCACCAACCATAGCTCCTAATCCGTCGGTGGGGCCGGCATCCCATGAGGTTTCTATTAATCCTCTTTTATTCAGAGAACCTGCAATGGCTTTTAACCCGAACCCGAAAGCACCTTTTACGACCACGGGTTCTTTCTTTATAACCTCCTGTAGGAAGTCATACCAATTGAGCGTGGGCCACTCTTTATCCACGTGTCGGTTCTTAGCAGAATTAAAGGCCGAATCAAATGTCGAAACTTCAGCGTGAGACCAGTGATATACAGTGGGGGTATATCCCGCTGGGTCAATTCGATTTTGAACCTCATACATGTGATCCATCCACTGATCTATTATTAACCCTTCAGCCTCTTCGGTTAAACGATCCGTGGTGAAACATTTCCATTCCCATTTATCGTCCTCTAGATGCCCGCATCCAATCATGAATATAAGGGGTGTGCCACCACTTTCCGGCACATTTTTGAAATCATCTTTGAGGTCGGATACAGTCTCAAAGTCCACATAAAATTCCACCTTTTGAGGATGCCGCCATACTTGGTCGGGATTATCGATTTGAGATGGCAACACCGGTTCCGAATGGGTATTGTTGATATCAAGGATCGCCTGCAGAGTATTTGCACTATTTTTTGCCTTGACGCCTAGGTCTTCAGCCTTCAATCCGTCCTGATTCCACCTTAGGATACCTTCCCTGTTTGCTGCATTCCTTCTCTCAACGCCAACTCCCCATAAAGTGGTTAAATCTTTTAGTTCTTGGTTGATTTCAGTTTTGGCATGATGCCATGGCTGGTCTGCCGTGGAACTCATGTTGGGGCGCAATTGCGGAATAGATGGCTCCGGATATATTTCCCAAGAATGCCCATTACTTCTTACGGTCCTTATCCACTCACAAGCATTTTCCACCGCATTTTCAAGAGTTCCTCTTGAATCTGAAAAAAAGTCCATAGAAACTTCCCCAAGCCGGTCCATAAAATTCACTCCCCTAAGGGTTTGGCCTCTTGCTGTCTGAGACCATTTGCGGCCGAGAAGATAGGCATTTGGAGAAGTGTATCCCTGCATATTTCCGAGGGCCCTGTTATATATGTACAGTTGCAGCATATAAGCCCAAGCCGATCCGCTCGTCAGTAAATTTCCTGCAGCTGAGAACCTAAGAGTGCTAAATTTCGCATCTAAAGCTCTATAGTGCCAGGGTTCATCATGGAGTAAAGAGGCGGAATTTTTTGTCGTTTCATCAGTTTTATACCGGTCAAACAATTGCCCGAATATATCACTTCTTATAAGAAAATCGGCGATACCGTAAGTCTCACTTTTCTCATCTCGTAAGACTGCTTGATATATTACAGGGTGACCCTCTTTCATCGCGTCGAGGGTTTTCAAAAACACCTTATCA
>RQOP01000086.1 GCA_008373095.1 SAR202 cluster bacterium
GTGAATCCAGCAGCTTCTAACGCCTCATCCAGTTTTGCTGGACTATATCCGACTACTTTCTCGTCCCCAATAACCGTTACAGGAGTGCTTCTGTATCCCATAGATACCAAATCTTTCAAAGATTCTCTATCTTTAGATACGTTGTGCTCTGTATATTCAAAGCCTTTTCGTGAAAGATACACTTTCACCATACGGCAGGGCCCTCAACCTACAGATGTGAAAACCTTTATGGGTTCACTCATCGCTCTCTCCTAATCAACAACTACTAACTTATTAACTCTTAAAAAGATGATCACTTATTCTAACGCATCATGGTTATTTTTTCTCGCCATCTTCCCTTCTACGTTCGTTAAACTCTTTCTTACCACCGGTATTTTCAAAAAGTTCCGTCCCTAACGGTACTGCCTCATCTATAGTCTGCGTGAAATCCTCTCCCGCTTCGTACTTGCGAAGAAACTCTTCGCTAACGAAAAACATTCATATACAGAATCCATCTCTCTCGATGTCCTCGTGGTGCCTTTCACATGGACATATCTTCTTGCGATCCTCAACTGGATCGCCACTCAAAGGCATTCAAGGGCAATATCGATAACCTTCTAGCCTGTGGTTTTCAGCCAATCCTTGTTGAACTTCTTCTACAATTTCTTTCTCAGGAAAGAATTCATAGGGGCCTCGCTCAACATAACGCTCTGAAAATTTCTGGGCACTTTCCAGAGCCTCAGACTCTGACATCTCTTTTGGCATATTTATAGTTACCTCAATTTCCGTTATCTGGCGTGAATCCGGTACGCATCATGCTATGCATACTACAATCCATTCTTCTAAAAGATTTTTCTTGCATTTCTATTCTCTGTATCAACGAAGGAAGAGCGGCTTTTATATCAATATCTGTCTTTTCTTCAGACACCTCAAGACTCAGTAAAGCAGCAGTTCCACAGTCGCAACTAGCGGAGAAAAACACTTTTTTAAACCCAGGATTTGCTGAAAAATCCAATTTGAATCCGTTCAGAGGACGCAGATTCACTTCCTTATCAACACCGGCCATAACCAGTGCCTGAATCTCTTTTTCTTCCATAGATTTATACTAACTGAAATTCCCTATAAATGCGATCCAAAATATGCCAAATCCAGTTTGATATATATAATGCCAGAATCTGATCGAACAGACGCTTAGGAGACTGAAGTATGACCACCAGCGCTTTTTATAAAGACCTTAACCCTATCTCATTTCTTGACAGGTCAGCCTTTGTCTATCCGGACAAACCTGCACTAAGTTATGGAGACATAACCTACACGTACCAAGAATTCTACGACCGGGTCAATAAATTAGCAGGGGCATTACAGCAGGAACAGATTAAAAAAGGTGATCGTGTAGGTTTCCTTGTACCAAACATACCTGCAATGTTTGAAGGACATTATGGACCATTAAAGATTGGCGCTGTTCTGGTTGCGATTAACATCAGGCTATCTGCAAGAGAGATCTCGTACATACTTAATCATTCCGGAGCAAAGGTGCTCGTCTTTGATTCTGAATACGCTGAAACAATCAATCAAATTAAAGATGAACTACCCAACGTAACCAAATTTATACAAGTAGTAGATACATTCCCAAAGTCCGATCTGGTAGAAGGTCCTGAATACGAAGAATTCCTTAATTCCGCCCCTGACGGGGAGCATAGAGTCCCGTTGGAATCAGAATCCGATCCAATCGCCATCAACTACACATCGGGAACTACCGGGATGCCTAAGGGTGTCCAATATCACTCCCGCGGTGCCTATCTCTCTGCCCTAGGAGAAGTCGTCGAGAGTGGTATGAACTTTGAATCAAATTATCTTTGGACTTTGCCGATGTTCCACTGCAACGGCTGGTGCTTTACTTGGGCGACGACCGCGGTAGGTGCAACAAATGTATGCCTGAGAAGGGTAGACCCACTGGAAGTTTACCGACTAATAGAAGAAGAGTCGGTTTCTCACATGTGCTGTGCACCCACTGTACTTACATCGATGTATTCCATACCAAATGCTGAACAACAGAATCTCAGCGGGGTCACAATAATGACCGCTGGAGCACCACCAGCACCGCAGGTAATCCGAAGTATGGAAAATATGGGGGCACACATACTGCATACCTATGGCCTTACTGAAACCTACGGACCAACCGCGATATGCGCTATACAGCCTGATTGGAAGGAAAAAAGTTCTGAAGAAGTTGCAAACCTGAAATCACGTCAAGGTGTCGGGTATATTGTTGCCGATACAGGAATGAGGGTTGTGGATACAGAAATGAACGATGTGAAAAAAGACGGTTCTCAGATGGGTGAGGTTGTGATGAACGGCAACATCGTCATGTCGGGTTATTTCAATGACGAAGATGCAACCAGCAAAGCTTTTGAAGGTGGATGGTTCCACAGCGGTGATTTGGCTGTGTGGCATCCCGATGGGTACATAGAACTCCAGGACAGGGCTAAAGACATCATAATTTCCGGAGGAGAGAACATATCCAGCCAAGAAGTTGAAAAGGTGATAATGGAGCATGACGGCGTCCTGGAAGTAAGTGTAGTGGGAGTTCCGGACGAAAGATGGGGAGAAGTTCCCAAGGCCTTCGTGATGTCTAGGGAAGGCTCATCCGTTTCAGAAGAGGAAATAATCACATTTACCAGGGACCGTATAGCCCATTTCAAAGCACCCAAATATGTTGAGTTTGGAGAGCTTCCAAAGACAGCAACTGGGAAAATACAAAAGTATGTTCTCAGAGACAAAGAATGGGAAGGAAAAGAAAAAAGAATTCAGGGGTCTTCTCTCACATAATCTGCTGGCATCCAGCTATTTGTAAATCGGAATTCCGGCTTCCTTCATGAGAATATCAAGTTCTGCCATTAGGTGTTCTGGCGGTCTTATTGAAGGTGGCCTTGGGGGACCAGCAGGAAGTCCTACTCTTTCCATCGCAGCCTTTATGAATGGACCTTCACCTCCGGTTTCCTGAATTACCTTAATGATCCATTTACGCCATTTCCATTTGAAATCACCCAATCGTGCTTTGGCCGTTTCATAATCAGAATTCTTGAGTAGTTGCCATATTTCAGATGGATATTCAGGCCAGAAACCACTCAAATGTGTGATGAATCCGGTAGCTCCTAATACATTGCTCCAGATATGTTCTCCACCATTGTCAATTATTGCCAATTCCTCGGCGAAATTTACCAATCCTTCCCTGTACAGTTGTGGATCGGGTGCAGACCATTTCATGGCGTTAACATTTTTTATCTGACACAACCGATTTATGAGATCAATACTCATAGTCAAACCTTCCCACCAGGTATGGTAAATCATAAGATTGACGTCAGACCCTGCGCTAACATACTCAAATAGTCTAATTACATCAGCTTCTGAAGGTTCGTAATAGTAGGTCGGTCCTAGCTGCACTCCATGCAATCCTATTTCAGTCGCATGTTCAGCAAGTTCGAGTACCGCGCGAACATCAGTATGCTGAATACTGGTAAGTACAGGTACTTGTCCTTTGGCAGCCTCCATGGCAGCGGACATTACAGCCTTTCGCTCGTCAATATTCATCGTCGGGTGTTCTCCACCAGCGCCGCCAACCAATAGGGTTCCTTTTCCTGTCACAACCCCTCTATCAATCATGAATCTTATATTGCCGGCCAGTGACTTTAAATCTAAATCAAAATTCTCTTTGAAGGGGGTAGCCACTGCCACCATTGGCCCACACAACCATTCTTTTATATTCTCATCACCTATCGGCATATATTTCCTCCGCTTAACTAAACAAAATGTTATCTAAGAGTAGTACGTGGATCCGATCCATATCTGTTTGTGCCTGATTCCCCTTGTCGAGCAAGCCAACGAATCCAGATCACTATCATCAGAATCGACAGAATTATGCACAAACTCATTATTAGGAGTCCCAAACTTAGAGTAGCCATCACCGCCATGGCTATAGAGGCAAAGAATAGGATAAAAAGGCCAAAATATGAAAGAAATACCCCTAACTGCCACCACCCGGTTTTACCTATGTCATGAAGCCTACGCGATGTGATTGATAGGTTGGGAATAATCAAAAATATTGAAAGTATGTTGACCAATGGAATCCAGCTTACGATCATTCCAAACAAAATCCACCACCAAAATTCCGCCCTTGTAGCACGACCACTGAACTTAAAGTAATTCACAAATCCCAATTTAATAGCCTCCCCAAATCCCACCATCCCTTGGTCATTGGCTTGGTATTCATGTAACTCATAATTGATCTCGGGCGAAGAATTTAACTCAGTTCCACAAATACCGCAGAACTTCGCAGAAGAATCATTTTCTTTTCCACACGTGACACATTTCATCGGCGCATTATAGTTCCATCAAAACGACATAGCCACGAAGCAGCAACCCACAAGAATATTTAACCGAGCTATCACATAAATTCTTAGCGGGCTGTCAATCCTCCATCCACAGGCAGTTCTGCTCCAGTAATATAGGATGCATCATCAGATGCTAGAAATAGAACCGCATTAGCCACCTCTTCAACCAGGCCAACTCTGTTCATCGGAACATCCTGAAGCATTATTTTTCTAAATTCAGGGTCTGCCGTCATTTCAGAGGTCGTCATTGGAGGCATTACACCGGGATGAACTGAATTAACCCTGATGCCGCTTTCAGCATATTGAATTGCTGCAGATTTTGTCATGAGCCGAACCGCCCCTTTGGATCCGCTATATCCCATGTGCACATAAGATTGTCCAATTATTCCGGAAATGGAAGAAATATTTACTACACTTCCTCCTCCTGCTTCCAACATAACACCCAAACAATATTTCATCCCAAGGAACACTCCTCTGGTATTTACTTTCATCACGTTATCGAAAATATCTATGTCTAACAGATCTGGAGACGAGGCACTTATTCCAGCATTATTCACCAAAACATCCAATTTTTTAGACCCTTGTTTAAGATTCTGTATGAGAGCTTCCCAGTTGGATTCATCTGTAACATCCAGATGGACATATTCAGCCGAACCTCCATTTTGATTTATCTCTTCCGTTAATTTTTCCCCGAGATCATCCTGGATATCGGCTAAAATCACATGGGAACCCTCATTAGCAAAAAGTTTCGCTTCAGCTGCCCCCATCCCGTTTGATGCCCCTGTTATTAATGTGGTTTTATTCTGCATTCTCATAGTTTTCCCCAGCCCTTTACTTATTAATATCCAACTATTTCATTTTCCATTCCGGCTTTCTTTTTTCTGAGAAAGCCTTAGGCCCTTCAATAGAATCCTCAGTTGAAGAAATTCTTTCCGAAATTGGAATGGCTAATTTTTGCGAGTATTCAACCGGCAAATTTCTCCCCTGATAAACAATTTGCTTTATTGCCTGAACTGCTAATGGTGCACAGAGTTTTATCTCTCCTGCAACTTGATCCACCCTTTCTAGCAATTCCTCCCTGTCTTCTACAACATCCTGAATAAGTCCTATGTTATACGCTCTTTCAGAATTGATTCGACTCCCTGTTAATTGCATATATAAAGATTCTCCCAGGGGAACCATCCGATTAAGATTATGCAATCCATACCCAGCGAGTATGCTCCATCTTGGTTCAGGCAGACCAAATTCCGATTTTTTGGTAGCGATCCTAATATCGCATTGTAACGATACTTCTAGACCTCCAGCTACACAAAACCCATCGATAGCTGCAATCAAAGGTTTATAAACACCCATATCAACAAATGACCCTGCTCCTCTAGGATCTAATGAAGGGCGTTCACCCTTAGAATCCAAAGAGGCTCTTTCTTTCAGATCCATTCCAGCAGAAAAAGCTCGTCCACCTGCACCAATCAAAATACCCAAAATAACCTCTGGGTCATCCCTAATTTCAGCAAGAGCTTCCCTCAGACCAGCACTCAACTCCCTGTTTAAAGCGTTCATGGAGTCAGGTCGGTTTAATGTTATGTAACCCACACCGTCTCGTTTTTCATACAAAATCGTATTGGTAGAGATCGTCATTTTTTTCTCCTAGGAATTCTTGCCGTTAAGAAGACAGATATCATTCTAATTAAATTTTCGTAAAATATTTATGTGACCATAAAAAGGTATTCTACGCTCATTACAGGTACATTGGATCATGAGAATAAATGTAATAGGAACTAGTGGTAGCGGTAAATCCACTCTTTCGAAACGCATAGCCAAAAAACTTGATATTCCATACATTGAACTGGATGCGCTATTTTGGAAATCTAATTGGACTGAATCTAAAGATGACGAGTTCTTTCCTAAAATAGAGAAAGCTGTTTCCGGGGAAGACTGGGTTTTGGATGGTAACTATTCCCGAACTCAACACATCAAATCTAAACGAACACAGATGGTGGTTTACCTAGACCTGCCATTCCATGTGGTCTTGTATAGGATAGCTTCTAGAAGTCTAATTCGAGGTTTCAAAGGTACCGAATTATGGTCCGGGAACAAAGAGACAATTTGGAAACATTTATTCACCCGTGATTCTATGATTTGGTGGGTTATCAAAACCTTCCACAAAAATCGAGAAAGATACATTTCACTATACGATCAAGCCGAATATTCCCATATCAACTTTGTACGGCTTCGTTCTTCGGAGGAAGTTGAGTATTTTATTTCGCAACTTTGATTTATTGAATAAATCTATGTGCAAATAAGGTCAACCACCTTCACACTCTTTCAAATAGTACGTGGCTTGCAGGCAGGCTTTCAAGAAATGGTGGCTGGGCTATTTTGGGTAACCCAGCACTTAGGTCTCTTCATCTTATATTTCTGATGTAGGGGCTATTAACTCCACTCCCAAAGGTGCCAAATACCGTTGCCTTCCCCATCAACATCCCACTCATGCACAAGACACATTCCATTAAGTTCGGCAAGTGAAGGGACAGAGGTAGAAAAAAATGCAGACCCTCTAAATTTTGCTCCGCCATCCTCAGTGAATGCACCAGCTCCATTAGCAATGAAAGATACGGGCCCTTCCGCTGTTAAAAATACTCCCGAGTCAGGGCATTCACCATATACAGATCCGTCTGCCCTCAATTCTGACCAGTAGGTGGCCATAAAATTTCCCTCCACTCCCAACATCGTGCCTGTTCCTTGACCAGACGTCTCAAACCTTGGTACTCCATTCTCAGAAGGCAGCATTTTGTTGGTGACAGTGGCTCTCATTTCGGCTACTTTTTTTCCTAGCATCTTGTTCTCCTTAATTTATCTCTATTTTGTCCATCTTATCTAAGAACAAGCCATTTTACTATCATTCTCCACTCAGATCTCAGTTTATTTCTAGTTTAAATCTCATTGAATACTACACGCAGATAATTCAGTATAAATAAGCTTGATTAGCTAAGAAGAGAAATACATCAATTTGAAAGTAGGGGGATGAATATGGCTATAATGAATTTTCTTTCAGACATTCGCAACGCGGCTCTCGCCAATGCAGTGATTGTCATTTTTCACATCTATATCGCTTTTGCTGTCGAAGGACCAAGTTTTCTTGTCATCGTACTTCCCATTGGAGCTCTGGTTGCTGGCGCATATTTCGTCAAAGGTAAGATAGGAGCCGCTTTACTTGCTCTCCCAACACTTGGTTATCTACTTGTTTTTGCAATGGAAGGGCCAAACATGGTTGACATGTTAAAAACCGGAGGCGATGAGGACGTTGGATGGGGAATATACCTACTACTGCCATTCTGGATATTCACTATCCTACTAAACATCGTATCTATAATTGCCGAGGTACGAGGTACTAGCAAATACTCAAATAGCTAAACCCATTTCCAAATTTATAGGAGGAAATTAACCTTGTTTAAATTTTTGATAGGAAAAGAAATAGGACATTTACAGACGGGACTCATCCTGTCACAGGTTGGAGGATTGATTCTGATTTTTATGGGCTTGATGGTCATATTTCCTTCAAGAATGTTTACTTTCGAGGACGTTGGCGGTTTTATATGGATAATTTTGGGGCTTGGCATAATCCGGATGCTTGCACCTATTGCGGTTAGCAAAGGTTCAAAAATAGCATTCTGGGTCGTTGTTCTCTTGAGTGTTCTTAAATTAGCAGAATCCTTCCTGGCAACTGTGGGAGACCCCGAAGAAAATTTGGGATGGTACTGGTATCTCGTCCTGACAGGTGGTATCGAAGTCGGAGTTCTCATACATTTATTAAATCCAAAGGCAAGGGCAGAACTGAGCAATCAGTAATTTCAAAATATAGGTAGCGCCCGAACGACGCTACCTACACATGTTCTATAGCAATCAGCTACTCCGAGTTGGCAAAAACAAATGTGGGTGGTGCTGTGACACCAGCTTCTCCCATTCCCGTTTTTATCTCTTCCGAAGCTAAAAATGCCTTGGCTGCATCAACGGTGGTCCATGTATTAAGAACACTAATAACATTAGGGTCATCTGCATGCCGCAAGACAATTGCAGATAGTTCACCAGCTTCTTTTCGTGCCTGTTCAAATTCGTCAAAAACTTTCTTCCAGGCATCAAAATCTTTTACAGGATGAGTAACGATAACGTAGGTAGCCATATTTTCTCCTTCCTACTCAATTTGTTCAGTTTTCGGGAACCAAATATATTAATTCCGTCAAAAGAAAGCTGGACTGTCCTAATTGCATAAGGCAATCCAGCTTTATGGTTGATATCTTAACCCTGGCTACGGTACACGATACGTCCCAAATTCCTAACCGGGCTACCAGATATTAATTGAGGTATGTTTCCTAAATGCTTCACGGATGCAACTCGCCTATCTTCTACGTCTTGAAGACTGGTACCAAACATAGTGACTCTTACCTGACCTATCGGTCCAGCTATTTGCCTACTTATAACGTTCTTTGGTTGTCCACCTAATTTTTCTCTGACGTCCAACAATCTCTCTATTAACTCTGGAGTATCTCCTGGTTTAGCAATCATTATCAATCGTGAAACAATTGTAGGTTGATAACCTTCAGGAAATTCCGGGCCTGCCAGCATTTCTGAAACAAAATAATTGGTTTCGTCGCAAAGTTCATCAATCTCATTCTGTCTTTTCTGGGCTTCTACATTATCCATAAACCCATTTTGCATTTGGTCTATGTCATCTAATGTCTGGAACCCGCTAACAAGCGAAATCAGACCCGGTCTTGGTTGTCCCCGGTTTGCACCACTAACTGGGACCGTGATGTTCCCAGATCTACCGGTAGCAGAGTGAGCCTTTTTCATTGCCTCCAAAACCTCAAAAGTCTTTCCCGCTTTTGGCACTCTTAGAAAATTAATAAAATATGGCATATAAACTCCTTTTAATACTATTTAGCACAATTCCATTGAGAATGGACTATACGAATTGCCTTGGTGAAAATCAAATAGATGTAATCAGGGCTTGTCTCTAATTCTGGACAAAATTGAGCTACGGCTTTGAATAAATTCCATAAGAGTCATTTCCTATTATCTGGTGAAGTCTTAATACAGCTGACTAATCAGAAATATAACTATGGCTGCTGTGTTAACTTCCGAGGTTTTTTGACAAACAACATCAGGAAGGCGCCGAAAAAGGTCAAGATTGCGAACACCGAAAATGGGATTACGTAAGAGTTTGTGGTATCAAACATATAGCCGGCAAATAGGGGTGCCCCTATCATTCCTATATTCATTGGGAACTGGGATATGCCCATAATCGTAGCGAAAGCCTTTCGCCCGAAATATTCTCCCCGGATAGCTGTGGTTAATGGGTTACGACCACCAAATCCTATTCCATACAGTAAGGCAAAAATGTAGGCTAAAAGGATAGTGTCTGCGAACGCAATTATTGTTAAGGCGATTCCCTGGATAGCAAGAAATATGGCGATCATAAGAGTTTTAGGAAGACGGTCCGCAAAATAACCTGAAAGAAACTGAGATGGCAAGGCCACTATGGTATAGGTGAGGACCACAGTACCTGCTCCACTCAACGTCATACCCATATCTGTAAGTTTTGGCACTAGGTGTAATGCAAGCGTAACGATTGCAACACTTGAGGCCACCTGCATGACCGTTAGTATCCAAAACGCCGGAGTTCTTAACGCCTGTGCCGCAGTAAAATCAGGCTCCTCGTCTTCTGTTAAGACGGACTCTGACGAGTTCTCTGAATCACCGTCA
>RQOP01000087.1 GCA_008373095.1 SAR202 cluster bacterium
TTGTTCGATGTTAATTGGGATAATATTGAAGTGATAGTACATCCTGAAAGCATTGTTCACTCAATGGTGGAATTTTCAGACGGCTCAACGAAAGCCCAATTAAGCTATCCAGATATGAGAATACCAATACAGCATGCCTTATTTTTCCCTGAACGAGCTCAGACCTCTCCAGTGGAATCATTTAATCCACAAAAAACTAATTCACTTAATTTTGAAATTCTAGATAGAGATAGGTACCCATGTTTTGATATGGCTGTGAATTTTGCGAAAAAAGGAGGCACCTGGCCTTCTGCTCTAACCGGGGCTGATGAAGCAGCTGTCTCAGCTTTTCTAGACTATAAAATTAAATTTACAGAGATTCACACGATTATCGAAGAAGCTATAAAGGACCATAGTTCAATAGAGTCACCAAACACCTATGAAATGTTGAAAGCATCAGACTGGGGACACAAACAAGTGTCTGATCTCGCTGGAGGAAACTGATTCCTATGCCCAGTTGGTTGTTGGTTGTTCCAGTCTTATCACTGCTGGTATTCATTCATGAACTGGGTCATTTTTTAACCGCAAAAAAATTTGGAATAAAGGTTACCGAATTTGGTTTCGGGTTTCCTCCACGAATATGGGGTATAACGTTTGGTGAAACTCGGTACTCTATAAACCTAATTCCTCTTGGCGGATTCGTAAAAATGGTCGGCGAAGAAGATCCCACTGAACCCAGAAGTTTCGCAAGACAATCAATATTAAAGCGTTCAATCGTTTTAGTTGCAGGTTCTTTTATGAATCTAGTACTGCCCATTTTTATTTTTGCAATTATCCTAGCCCTTCCACATGATACTTTGGTCGGTACGGTCACCATCGGTGGAATCGCTCCCAATTCACCTGCTGAAAAATCTGGCCTACGCCAGGGAGACGCGATATTAGAGGTAAATTCTCTAAAAATTTCTAACCACATGGACCTCGTAAAAGAAATAGGCAGACTTAAAGGCACCGAAGTGGAACTACTTGTACGTAAAAGCAGCTCCAATTTAGGAATTCTTGGCTCACCGGAATTCACTACTTCAGAATATATTTACATCACTCCCAGAAAAAAACCGCCAGCATTAAAGGTAGTTGATAAAGTCTCTATACCTGAAGAAGAGATTGAACTGCTACAAGCCCAAAGATACAACCCTTCATTGAAAATTGGGGACATACTCCAACAGGGTTCACTCGGGGTTCTCATTGGTACATCAAACGGGAAAATTATTAAAGACAGACTTCCATTGCATCAATCCATTCCAACAGCATTTAGTAAAATGGGAGAAGTGATTTCCTTTTCGGCACAGGGTATTGGAAATTTATTTAGCAAAGGTGAAAACCCAGGACTAACTGGCCCTATCGGAATCGCACAAGTGACTGGAGAGGTAGCAAAAGTTGGAATTGCACCGATCTTTGAATTAACAGCTCTGATTAGTATTAGCTTAGGAATTGTAAATTTATTGCCAATTCCAGCTTTAGACGGGGGAAGACTGATGTTCGTATTACTGGAAGGAATTCGAGGTGGAAAGCGAATTTCCCCACAAAAAGAAGGTTTCATTCATCTAGCCGGATTTATGTTGTTAATCGGTTTGGTTGTAGTGATGAGCTATTTCGACATTATGAGAATCTTGAGTGGAGAAAGGTTTTTTTAGATAATTATTGTGCAAGATAAAAACTAGGTATTTTAAATGCGAAGAATAACAAAACCTGTATTTGTAGGACCCGTCAAAGTTGGCGGAGACGCACAGATATCAGTTCAATCAATGACCAAAACTGATACCAGAAATATTCAGGCCACCATAAATGAAATTAAAGCCCTAGAAGAGGTAGGATGTGAAATAGTCCGGTGTGCCGTACCTGACATGGAAGCTGCAACAGCATTAAAAAAAATCAGGTCTGGGATAAAAATACCCCTCGTCGCTGATATCCATTTTCATCATGAATTAGCCATCGAGTCACTCAAAAGCGGAATTGATTGCCTAAGACTTAACCCTGGAAACATAAGAGACGAAGAAAAAGTAAAAGACGTTGTGAAGTTGGCCAAAGAAATGAGTGTACCGATCAGAATAGGCGTCAATTTTGGAAGTTTACCTCCAGTAGGTGCTATCGGAAAAACCCGAGGACTTAACAGACACGATGATGGTGTCAATTTACTCACAAAAGGGAATCCTTCGACGTCCGACTACACCGTAGTGGACCACATGGTTGCCACTGGCCTCTGGGAAATTGATCTGCTTGAAGATTTAGATTTTGACCTTATCAAAATATCGTTAAAGGCTTTTGATATTGACACAACTGTAGAATCCTACAGAAGAATGTCCAAGCTTATACCCTATCCTTTCCATTTGGGGATAACTGAAGCTGGCACTTCAAAATCTGGGAGCATCCGCAGCGCGATCGGTCTAGGTATTTTGCTGTATGAAGGAATAGGAGACACAATACGGGTCAGTCTGAGTGACGATTCAACGGAAGAAGTCATTTCTGGTTTAGAAATTTTGAAATCTCTGGAGCTACGTAAAGAAGGGGCGGTTCTTGTAGCTTGTCCAAGTTGTGGCAGAGCAGACGTAGATGTAAGGGATTTGGCAAATAAGGTTGATCGCCTATTGAAAGATACTAAAACCCACCTCAAAGTAGCGGTAATGGGATGTGAGGTGAACGGCCCTGGGGAAGCAAAAGATGCTGACATTGGCATTGCTGCTGGGGTTGGTAAAGCAATAATTTTCAGACGTGGTAAAAAATCTAAGGTTGTAGAAGAGGCTCAAATGCTCGAAGAATTAATGTCAGAAATTAGGCAGGTGGAAAAAGAAATATCCAATCTAGAAAAAGACCCTATTACCTAAACTGTCAAAGGCATTGATGTAATGAAGTTATCTAAATTATTTGTTCGAACACTCAGAGACGGACCAAGCGATTCTGAATTGATCAGCCACAAGCTACTAATTCAAGCCGGAATGGTCCACCAAGTGTCATCTGGAGTTTATAGCTATCTACCATTAGCCTGGAGATCTTTACGAAAAATCGAACAGATAATCAGAGAGGAAATGGATTCAGCGGGAGCACAAGAAGTAAAACTAGGCCTTTTACAACCTAGAGAAATTTGGCAGAGGTCGGGAAGAGATGAAATCTATGGGCCGGATATGATCCGGCTGCAAGACCGTCGAGAAAGGCAACTAGTCCTACCACCCACCAATGAAGAGTTAATGACTGAAACAGTAAAAAGTTTCGTACAAAGCTATAGAGATCTTCCTTTTAACTTATACCATATTCAAACCAAGTTTAGAGATGAACCAAGACCGAGAGGTGGCCTTATACGAGTCCGAGAATTTGACATGATGGATGCGTACAGTTTTGACCAAGATAATGAAGGTCTGGATACCAGCTACGAATTAATGATCAATGCATACATCAACATTTTCCAGAGATGCGGTATCGAAACAGTAATAGTAGAAGCAGATAGTGGTGCGATTGGGGGAAAAGATTCTAAAGAATTCATACTACTTTCAGAGTCAGGTGAAGACACTATTGTCCTATGTGGCAAATGTGACTACGCAGCCAATGGAGAAAAGTCAGAATTTACGAAACCTTCAATACCACTTGAAAATTTGGACGATCAAAATGAAATTCATACTCCTAATGTAAAAACTATAGAGGAATTGTGTGACTTTTTATCTATTGCTTCAACAAAAACTCTCAAATCTGTCTTTTACAAAATAGATGATGAATTTGTCATAGCCGTTATACGAGGTGATTTAGAAATTAATGAAGTGAAACTGAAAAACACCTTAGGTGGCGGTGACTTAAGATTAGCAACTGGAGAAGAAGTTACCCGACAAGGTTTAATATCAGGTTCTGCATCCCCCGTAGGATTGGCTGGAATGAAAGTAGTGATGGACGATTCAGTTAATTTGGGAAACAACTTTGTGGCTGGGGCCAACAAGG
The DNA here is from genome assembly GCA_008373095.1 of SAR202 cluster bacterium. Taxonomy (GTDB): domain Bacteria; phylum Chloroflexota; class Dehalococcoidia; order Lucifugimonadales; family UBA826; genus UBA11996. The sequence continues at coordinate 3,958 of RQOP01000087.1, forward strand.
AAGGATTTCATTTATCAGGAGTCAACCACCCGAGAGATTTCGAAGCACAAATACAAGCCGATATCGCATTGGCAGAAGATGGTTTTCAATGCCCACAATGTACAGGAATTCTACAAACCAGTCGTGGAATTGAAATTGGACACGTTTTTAAATTAGGTACACGGTATTCAGAAGCCATGGAAGCCCATTTCCCGGATCCAGACGGCAATATGCAACCTATTGTCATGGGGTGTTATGGAATAGGGGTGGGTAGAATCCTTGCCGGAGCTATCGAACAACATTCTGATGAGGGTGGAATTATATTCCCAAAGACGATCGCACCGTACGAAGTAATATTGGTCTCGCTCAACACAGACAATTCACAGGTAATGAATTCCTCCGAAGAGATGTACCTATCAATGATTAAAGAAGGAATTGATGTACTGTGGGATGATCGGGCGGAATCAGCCGGGATCAAGTTTAATGACGCCGATCTCCTAGGAATGCCATTGAGGATGGTAATGAGTAAAAGGAACATCGAAAATGGCGTAGTGGAAATAAAAATGAGGGATGAAAAAGATGGGTACACGATTCCAATAGAAAAATGTATCGATGAAGTGAGCAGACGCCTCAAAAATTAACGGAGGCCGAAAAGTGAAATGGCCAAACAACATATCATGCCCTGTCGTAATAAGCTTTGACCTCGACGGCGTTACCGGTACGATCAACAGAAACCCAGCCTCTAAAAATTTACCAACCCTTATGTCCATGAGAGAGTATGGCCCTTCCGTTGCGACTCCAAGAATTTTAGATCTACTAGATTCTCACAACATAAAATCTTCTTTTTATATACCGGGATTCATAGCAGAAACCCACCCTGATTTAATATTGGATATCCACAAGAGAGGTCACGAAATAGGGAACCATGGGTATATGCATGAACCTCCTGCAACCTTGACCTCTTTAGAAGAAGAAAATGTACTTTTGCAAGGGTCGAAGATTATAAAAGACATAACTGGGGAAAATCCTGTTGGCTACCGATCTCCAAGCTGGGAATTAAGCTCTGATTCATTAAACATACTCAAAAGAAATGGTTTCCTCTATGACTCCAGCATGATGGGAAATGACATTCCTTATCTAATACATACTAGGCATGACCCAATAATTGAAATACCGATACACTGGGAATTAGACGACCATCCCTTTTTCAACTATATTCCTTTTCTAGGGCAAACAAATGTAATGGCTAGTCCAGAACATGTGTACTCGGTCTGGGCCTCATCATTTGAAGGTTTATATAAATACAAAAGAACCTTTGTTTTGACCATGCACCCGTGGATCATTGGGCGCCCCGGAAGACTAAACATGCTAGACAAGTTAATTACTCTAATTAAAAGCTATCAGGGAACTTCTTTCATGACTTGCAAAGAATTGGCTCTTATAAAAGCACATGACTACATGTAAAAAAGTTTGAAGATTAGATACCCCTGATGATAACATTCGAAGGTTAAAATCCGTCTGCAAATTGCCGTGAATACATTTCGCCGTTGTGACTAGGAGGAATAGAAATATCATGACACTACCAAACCGAATGAAGTTCGGTATTTTTCTGGCTCCGTTCCACTGGCTAGGAGATAATCCAACACTTGCATTAGAGAGGGATTTGGAAATTATACAATGGCTGGACTATTTGGGGTTCGACGAAGCTTGGATAGGTGAACATCACAGCGCTGGTTGGGAAACGATATCATCGCCAGAAGTTTTTATGGGAGTTGCTGCAGAGAGGACCAAACACATCAAATTAGGAACAGGAGTTGCTAGTTTGCCGTACCACCATCCTTTGATGCTTACGAACAGAATGGTTCTCCTAGATCACCTCACAAGAGGAAGGGTAATGCTGGGGGTAGGCCCAGGCGCTCTAGTATCAGACGCATATTCATTGGGTATAGAACCATCTTTGCAAAGACCTCGTATGGACGAGGCTATTGGAATAATAAAAAGACTTCTTACAGAAAAAGACCCTATAACCTATGAGTCGGAGTGGTTTACATTAAGAGAAGCCTTAATCCACCTGAGACCTTACACTCAACCTCATTTTCCCATGGCAGTGGCTGCCGCCCAATCCCCTTCGGGAATGGTGGCTGCCGGGAAACATGGTTTAGGAGTACTTTCAGTCAGCGTAGTTAGAGGTGGAAGTATCGCCTCCAATTTAGGAGACTTTTGGAAAATAGCGGAAGATACAGCTGAGGAATACGGTCAAACTGTGGACAGAAATGAATGGCGTATAGTACTGCATGTGCATTTGGCAGATACCAAGAAAGAGGCAATGGAACAAGCAAGGGAAAAGTCAGCAGCCTACCAATACGATTATTTTCACCAAACAATGGGGACCCCGTTTGACTATGACGGCCCCAAAGAAAAAATAATTGATTACATGGTTGATAACGGTGCTTGGTGTGTTGGAACACCAGACGACCTAATATCCAAAATTAAGGAACTAGGAGAGCAGAGCGGTGGATTTGGAGGTTTCATGATCCAGGCTACCGAATGGGGAACTCGAGAACAAGTTATGCATAGCTACGAATTAATAGCAAGGTACGTGATGCCTCACTTCCAAGGATCACTTGATAACCTTGTAACCTCACAAAAGTGGTCAGAAGACAACAGGGATAATTTACAAGCACTTAAAACAGTGTCGTTAAGCAAAGCAACCGAAAGTTATAAAAACAAAACCTAAAAGTAGGAGAAACATTCATGACAAAAATGACCGGAGGCGAGGCTCTCGCGAAATCACTATACAGAGAAGGTGTCAGGGTAATTTTTGGTTTGCCTGGCGTGCAGCTATACCATCTATTGGATGGATTAGCTAAGGAACCTGGAATACGTTTCATAAACACTAGACACGAACAAGCCACAACATATATGGCTGATGGTTATTCTAGAGCCGGAGGCGGCATAGGTACGGCACTAGTTGTGCCCGGTCCGGGTCTTCAAAATGCCAGTGCAGGTATTGGTACAGCTTATTCTGCTTCTTCTCCCATTCTAGTGGTCTCAGGTCAAATTGAAAGAGATCACATTGACCTCGAAAGAGGAATGCTTCATGAGATAAAGGGACAAATCGACACTATAAAACCAATCACAAAACACCAAAAGTTGATATTGGATCCTACAGAAATCCCAGAAGCAGTTCACGAGGCTTTTGAGCAGCTACAAACTGGAAGACCACGACCTGTTCAGATAGAGATTCCGCCTGAAACACTTTCCGACACGGCTGATGTCGAGCTATTAGAAGCCGGAAAATATGAAAGACCGGCAGCAAACAAGGAAAGCATAAGTCGCGGAGTAGAAGTAATATCCGAAGCCAAAAACCCCCTAATATGGGCCGGCGGTGGCGTTATATCCGGAGAGGCATCAGAAGAGTTAACATCGTTGGCAGAATTCTTACAGGCTCCTGTGATAACCACCGGAGAAGGTAGAGGTGCAATTTCGGATCGCAGCCATTTGTCTATTGGAAGTTTCCGATTCAAAAATGACACTTTTTTTGAAAGTAAAATCCAGGATTATGATCTGGTCGTAGCGGTTGGCACCAGATTATTAAATAACCAACAATTAACGGGTCAAAAAGTCCTTCAAATTGACATAGATGACGAGGAAATTGGCCGAAACTATGAGAACACTGAAGGTATAAACGGCGACGCGAAAAAAACCCTATCAGAAATTTTAAGCGGATTAAAAGGTGTGATGTCTCCAAGGGAAAGTCGTGTCGAAGAATTAACAGCGCTAAAAGCAGAGAGATTTAACCCAGGCACAGTGATTGAACCACAAGAATCTTTTACTAAAGCCATTAGGGGGGTGATGCCTGACGATGGAATATTTATCTCTGGCATGACACAAATAGGGTATTACAGCAGAAACAAATACGAAGTTTATGAACCCAGAACCTACATCACTTCCTCCTATTACGGTAATCTAGGTTATGCCTACCCAACTGCTCTGGGGGCAAAAGTTGCCCAACCAGATAAGGCAGTGGTAGCCGTATGCGGTGATGGTGGTTTCATGTTTAATGTACAAGAATTGGCCACTGCTGCGAAGCACCAGATTAATGTAGTGGCAGTTGTGTTTAACGACAACGCCTACGGAAATGTAATGAGAGATCAGGTCAACATGTTTGACGGTAGAGAATATGGCGCAGAGGTGCACAATCCTGACTTCATGAAGCTTGCTGAAGCATTTGGAGTAAGAGGCGTAAGAGTGGAGGGAGGAGCGTCCGAATTAGAAAAGGCTGTTCAAGAGTCTCTGAACATAGAAGCACCTACATTAATAGAAGTCCCTGTTGGCCCAATGCCAAATCCTTTCAGAGATTATTAAAAAACAAAACTGTTCACAACTCACGTTTATGGGTTGTGAACAGTTTCTATCAATATTCAGACCAAAGAAAATGGTATGGACAATTCACCGCAAATGTCCTTAAACCAATCTATTACCTCATAATGCAACGGGATACCATTTTCAGACCGCTCCACATTTGATTCATGCTCAGGCTGACCTGGATACATTACCCGGTCATGACCCGGGGCAGGTTTGGAAGTTTGCAACATGTTGATCCACTCATCCATCGTTGTTTTGAATTCAGAAGTATCCATGAAGGCTTCTATATTGTATGCAGCCACATAATGACCAAAATTCGGCCTCCCAGGATTAATACCGTAACCACCCCCAGTCAATATACCCCCTAATATATCCACTACACACATCATTCCATAACCTTTGTGTGATCCTAATTCGCGTGTACCTCCAACAGGTAACAAATACGAAG
>RQOP01000088.1 GCA_008373095.1 SAR202 cluster bacterium
AAATAATTTGGTGCCGTTCAGAGTGTAAGAATCTCCTTCTGCTTTTGCTGTAAGCTCAACGCCAGCTGCATCCCATCTTGCACTGGGCTCAGTTAATGCCAGTGTCATTATGATTTGCCCTTCGGCTATTCTTGGCAGATATTCTTGTTTCTGTTCTTCACTACCAGCATCCATTATTGACATACCACCAAGAACAACGGTTGAGAAGAAAGGGCCGGGCAACATGTATCGTCCCATCTCTTCAAGAAGAACCACTAAGTCTTGGAATTCCAGCTCAACTCCTCCGTATTGTTCCGGGATTATGAGGCCCAACCATCCCTGTTCTGCTATTTTGGTCCACAGTTCCGGAGTATATCCTCTTTCATCTCCTTCCATTTCTCTAACGTATGTGTCGGGACATTCAGTTGAAAGAAAATCTTGAGCAGTGGTTTTAAGCATCTGCTGTGCTTCGTTTAGTCCTAAATCCATTCCTTCTCTCCTACATATAAGGTTAAAAACAGTTGTTGGAATACCAGGGGCTCTAGCCTCTGGGTAATTCCAATCCTCTTTGAGCAATAACGTTTCGCTGAATTTCTGAGGTGCCTGCAGCTACCATTCCACCGAATGAACGTAGCCATGCATTTTCAATCCTACCTTTCAGTGGGGCCCATTTGGAATCTGGGTCTAGCTGACCATACATGCCCATGATTTTCACACCAAGTCCGTATAGTCTATTTATCATCTCAGTACCATAAACTTTAGTAATGGATGCTTCTTTGTTAGGTATGAGGTCTTGACTTTGCATCCAGGCCACGTTGTAGCACATTAGTCGAGTCGTCTCTATTTGCACAGCCAGATCGGCTAGTTCATTTCTTATTACAGGATCATCCGCTAGCAGGCGCCCATTCTTCTTGTTTTCTTTGCAGAAGGCAACTAGGTCTTCGAGCACTCTTTTGGCTCTTGCTGGCCTGTCTACTCCAGACCGCTCAAAGTCCAAAAGTGCGGCGCCAACATACCATCCTCTGTTTTGTTCTCCAACTAGATTTTTTTTCGGGACCCTTACGTTGTCAAAAGTTACCAACCCACGATATGCGTCCCACATCATAGGTATTTTTTCAATTGTGACGCCCTCTTGTCCTTCAAGTTCTGTAAGAACAAAACTAATCCCTCTATGTTTAGGAGCATCGGGTTCGGTTCGGACCAGCATAAACATCCAGTCTGAGTCAGCATGGGCAGAGTTCCAAATTTTGGAACCACTTACCACAAAATCGTCACCGTCTTCGACTGCCCTAGTTTGAAGTGAAGCGAGGTCAGATCCTGAATCAGGTTCTGAATAACCTTGAGACCAAGCAATTTCCGCACTGGCAATTTTAGGCAAAAACTGCTCTTTTTGTTCATCTGTACCATATAGCATTAGGATGGGTCCAACCATTCTGATGCCGGCATCTCCTGCCGATATTCCTCGATAGGCCATTTCTTCATTGAAAACGACTTGTCGCATATGGCTTGCTTGCTGCCCACCATATTCTTTTGGCCACGCCATTGTCAGCCATCCTTGGTCCCCTAATTTCCTCTTGAATTCCCGGACTAAGACTGAGTCTTTTTCGTCTTCAGGGTCTAAATCTTGTTCCTTCCAATTCCAAGGAAGCTCTTTTTCAACAAAATCCTTAATTTCTGAGCGAAAATCTTCGTCTACGTTTTCAAATTTAAAATCCATAGTACTTTTACTCCTTCAATCTGAGGTCACTGATTCTACTACGTTACTTACCCTCTGGGTAACCCTAGCCCTCGCGTGGCTATTATGTTTCTTTGAATTTCCGAGGTGCCAGCCTGTATTGTTTCAGAAACGTTAGTCAAATGCATATGCTCTATTCTTCCATCTAGAGGGGCATATTTAGACCCTGGCTCCAATTGTCCGTGCAATCCTAACATTTGCATGCCGGTCTCGCTAAGATGCTGCTGGAGTTCTGTTCCAACGACCTTCCCCATGGAGGATTCTTTGTTTGGAACTAGACCTTCTCCCTGCATCCATGCGATGTTGTATGAGATCAAACGGCTAACTTCAACTTCTATAGCTAGGTTTGCAAGACGATTCCGCATTATTGGATTGTTGGATATTAATGAACCGTTTTGGCTACTGTTCTTTGCGTAATCGGTCAATTCTTCAAGAACTCGTCTTCCTCCTGCCGAATAATCTACGCCTGACCTTTCGAAATCAAGTAGAGTAGCCCCTACATACCAACCCCTGTTTTGTTCTCCTACGAGATTCTTTTTGGGAACCCTAACATTATCAAATGTGACCATGTTAAATCCATGATCGCCTGCCATATTGATTATCGGGTTCACCGTCAGGCCAGGGGTATTCATGTCGCATAAAAGAAAACTTATTCCTCGATGTTTTGGAGCATCTGGGTCAGTCCGTGTCAAGACCATTATGTGGTCCGCTCGGTGTGCGCTCGAAGTCCAAATTTTAGTTCCATTTATTATGAAATCATCTCCATCTTCCACTGCCCTTGTTTGAAGCGACGCCAAATCAGAACCGGATTCTGGTTCCGAGTAGCCTTGGCACCATTGAACTTCGCCTTTTGATACCGGCGGCAAGAATTCCTTTTTCTGTTCTTCGGTACCATGTATCATCAAAGTGGGTGCCATCATACGAGTGCCAAACACATCCCTGCCAGGCGCTCGATGGTAGGACATTTCTTCTGCGAAAACCACTTGCATCATATGGGAGACACCCTGACCGCCGTATTCCTCGGGCCAAGCCATAGTTAGCCAACCTTTATCAGCAAGTTTCTTACGCATCTCTAAACCAAAAGCCCATTCTCCGTCCGAGTCAGTGTCTTGAGGTCTGTCTTTCAGTTCTTCCTTAAGCCATGATTGAAGTTCTTTCCTGAAAGAAATCTCGTCATCAGAAAACTCAAAATTCATGTTCAGTTCCTTATTTTTATCTGTTTCTATGATGTGTGAATATGGGCAATATATCTATTTTGAACTTGGAGTCACAGCCAAACAGGTCACAGTCCTTACTATCCCGGGGATTACGTGGACTTTTGATATAACTAGGTCTCCAACTGTGTTTTGGCCTTCGGTGTTAGTGACTGCGATGATGTCGTATGGTCCGATTACAGCGTCGACCGTAACAACTTCGTCAAGGGCGATTAACGCGTCTGATACGTCGCCCGCCTTGCCTGCTGCTGTCTCAATTAGAATGTAAGCAGTGGTCGCCATACAAAAAGTCCTTTACATTATTATTAGTGAATTCTATTTGCCTAAAAGAATCGGTGTCAATTGATTGTGAGTTCAGCCCTGTGGTTTGGGTTATATGAAATTAATGTCTAGTTTTATATAATTCTGCGAATATTGGGGTTCATTAGAAGATACCCCCAACAATTTGGAGGTTTAAATTTGTCCAATTCAGATCTTTTTAGGCAAGCTTGGGGTAGTTTTGCTACTGGGGTATCGTTAATAACCACAGTGGAGGAAGGGGGATCTGTTCATGGGATGACTGCAAATGGGATAGCCTCGGTCTCCCTTGATCCAATGTTGGCCATGGTATGTGTGGGTCATTCTGCCAAAACGTTTCCAATACTGGAGGCTAGCGGGAAATTTGGTATCAATATCCTAGCTGAAGATCAGAAAGCAATAGGTGAATATTATGCTAAATCTGATAATTCAGAGGATAAAAGCCCAGCAACTTTCAAATTGACGGGAACAGGCACACCTTTTTTAACGGGTTCTCTAGCCTCCATGGATTGCCGTGTTGTCAACGCTCATGTGGAAGGAGATCATACAGTTTTCATCGGACAAGTTTCTGAGATAGAGGTTGCAAAAGGATCACCTCTTTTGTTTTATGGTGGCAAATGGATGACCTTAAACCAATAACAAAAGTTGACACGATACGAGTCAACCCTTAACATTCGCAGCTCAACTGGTTCTGATGTTGACAATAAATTTGTAGCTGATTTACCATTAACTGCGCTTTTTTTTTTACGCTGCACGCAGTGTTTCAATATGAAGCCGAATTGTATTCAAATAAATCAGGTTTTAGTAAGTAGATTAGGAGGTTTAATTTCATGACTACTTCTTTCAAGCCGCTGGGTAATCGAGTAGTTGTGGAGCCCTTGGAAGGTGAGGAAGCGATGAGCTCCGGAGGGATATACATACCCGATACAGCCAAAGAGAAGCCACAGGAAGGCACAATTGTTGCCGCAGGCCCTGGTAGGCTAACAGATGATGGTTCTAGGGTGCCTATGGAATTGGAAGTTGGCGACACAGTCGTTTATTCCAAGTACGCTGGTACAGAGTATAAAGAGGGCGACATAGAATATTTGGTCCTTAGAGAAGACGATATTTTATTTAAAAAATAGCAATCAAAATAGAAATTAACATCTATGAGTGAAAAAGTAGGAGGAAGTAATGGCTAAACAGCTTACTTTCAGCGAAGAAGCCAGAGCTGCAATGAAGCGTGGCATAGATACTATGGCTGAGACGGTTGGAGTTACCTTAGGTCCAAGGGGAAGAAACGTTGTATTGGACAAGAAGTTTGGACCACCGCAGGTCTGTAGTGATGGTGTCACTATTGCCAAGGAAATTGAATTAGAGGATGCCTTTGAAAATATGGGTGCCCAGCTTTTAAAAGAGGCGGCTAGTAAAACCAATGATGTTGCTGGAGACGGCACAACCACGGCAACTGTATTGGCTCAAGCCATCATCCATGAAGGATTTAAAAATATAGCTGCTGGAGCAAATCCAATGGCTATTAAGAGAGGAATTGATAAAGGTGTTGAGACGTTGCGCTCAGCAGTGCAGGGTATGTCGACCTCAGTTGAAGGACGAGTTCAGATAGGACAAGTGGCCTCTCTGTCCGCCCATGATGATGATATGGGTAATCTCATTGCTGACGTTATGGAAAAAGTTGGGAAGGATGGGGTGATTACCGTTGAAGAGTCAAAAGGACTTGATTACGAACAAGAATTCGTAGAAGGGATGCAGATTGACCGAGGGTACATTTCACCATATTTCATAAGTGATCAAGATCGGATGGAGTCTTCAATTGAAGATCCTTACATATTGATAACGGATAAGAAAGTTTCAGCGGTATCAGATCTTCTTCCAGCACTTGAAAAAGTACTGCAGATCGGCAAGAACGTAATAATCATCGCCGAAGACATTGAAGGGGAAGCATTGGCAACTTTGGTAGTCAATAAACTGAGAGGTACATTAAATGTACTCGCTGTAAAAGCACCCGGGTTTGGCGACCGACGAAAAGCCATGTTGGAAGATATGGCCATATTAACTGGTGGCGTTGTAATCAGTGAGGAAGTCGGTAGAAAACTCGACTCCGTGACTGTCGAAGATCTTGGCCGTGCCCGTCGCGTCGTGGCCAGTAAAGAAGAAACCACCTTTGTAGAAGGCCATGGAGACGAAAGCCAAATTCAGGGAAGAATAAATCAGATAAGGGCTCAGATTGAGGAGACAACCTCTGATTTTGATAGAGAAAAACTTCAAGAAAGACTTGCTAAATTGTCTGGTGGCGTAGCTATCATCAAAGTGGGGGCAGCCACAGAAGTAGAACTCAAAGAAAAGAAGAACAGAGTAGAAGATGCTCTCTCAGCAACAAGAGCTGCTGTTGAAGAAGGTATAGTCCCAGGCGGTGGATTAGCCTTGATCCGAGCTAGAGAAGCCTTGGACGGGGTAGAATTGCAAGGTGATGAGCAGACAGGTGTCAACATATTGAAAGAAGCACTTGTAAAGCCTCTCATGCTAATTTCTGAAAATACCGGTGTTTCCGGAGAAGTTATATTAGCTGAAACCTTGAAAGGTGACGGAGACTATGGATACGATGCTGAGACTGGAGTCTATGGAAACTTGCTGGAGCAAGGCATTATGGACCCAGCCAAGGTTACAAGAGCTGCTATAGAGAACGCCTCTAGCGTGGCAGCCATGGTTCTTACGACTGAATCTCTGATAAGTGATATTCCGGAAGCAGCGCCACCCGCACCGGCCATGCCTCCGATGGATTACTAAGAGAAAAATTCTTAGGAAACCGAAAGGCCTCCAGTTTGCGCTGGGGGCCTTTTTTATAATTACCCCTTAAATTTTGTAGGATACCTTGCGCATTGAGATACATGTGGCACTATAATCAAACTGTGCGCGGTTTAATTTAGATTTACTGCTTGGATCGTATTGGCTAAGAAAATTTCAAGGGGCTTTATTTGTTCACTCACTTACACGTCCATACTGAGTACAGCATGTTAGACGGTCTGGCAAGATTAGACCCATTGGTAGATAAGGCTGCCGACCTTGGAATGCATAGTTTGGCCATAACTGATCATGGCGGACTTTATGGTGCAGTTGATTTTTACAGAAAAGCCAAAAGCAAAGGTATAAAACCAATTATTGGCTGTGAAATGTATGTTGCCACAGGCAGCCGTTTTGATCGTAATCCGCAAGACAAGATTCATCACCTCACCGTTCTTGCCAAAGACGCAACTGGTTATAAAAACCTCGTAAAGTTGGTGACATCCTCTCATTTAGAAGGTTATTACCGACGTCCCAGAGTAGATAGAGACTTGCTTGAATCACACTCTTCTGGCCTTACTGTTATGTCAGGTTGCCCGAGCGGGGAGGTGCCATGGTTGATTGCCCAGGGCAGATACAATGAGGCGAAAGACGTAGCCGGTTGGTATAAAGAAGTTTTTGGTACTTATTATTTAGAATTGATGCAGCATGGCGGTGTTCCAGAGCTGCCGGAGATAAATAAAGGTTTATTGCAGTTAAATAAAGAAACAAAAATCCCTTTGGTAGCTACCAATGATTCCCATTATGTGGATCAGCAAAATGCGATTGATCATGAGGTTTTACTGTGTATACAAACTAATACAAATATACAAGATGACCGCAGAATGAGATTTGAAGAAGACTCTTATCATCTCAAGACACATGATGAAATGATGGCTCTTTTCCCTGATTCTCCTGAAGCTGTTAACAATACTGAAATGGTAGCAGAGATGTGCGAATTGGAATTGGACTTCTCGCAGGCAAGACTACCAGAATTTCCAGTGCCTGAAGGCATGACCTCGGATCAATATTTGGCTGAGATTTGCTGGAAAGGATATGAGGAAAAAGTTCGAAATAAGAGTGAAGAATATAAATCCAGGTTGGAATATGAGTTAAAAGTAATAGAGCAAACCAGTTTTCCTGATTATTTTTTGGTGGTTTGGGATATTGCTAGATTTGTAAGAGAGAACGACATATTTTTCACTGTAAGGGGAAGTGCGGCCGCAAGCCTTGTGCTCTACTGTCTAGGAGTTACTGACGTAGATCCTATGCCATTTAAGTTGGTATTCGAAAGATTCTTGAACATTGAACGTAAAGAAATGCCGGATATTGATATGGATTTTCAAGATGATAGACGCCAGGAGGTGATTAATTATTGTTCTGCTCGCTATGGGAGAGAACATGTGGCCCACATTATTACCTTTGGTACCTTTGGGGCTCGCCAATCT
>RQOP01000089.1 GCA_008373095.1 SAR202 cluster bacterium
AACGGTTTCTCTGCCATTTAAATCTCCTTAAAGAATCAAACATAGCGATTGCTGTCATGTTTGAATTTAACTGCCATGTAGTGGTTTTACGTAGGAACGACACTATACTTTGTTCCCTTGATCTATTCAATAGGTCGATTTTACCTATGCTTTATTGACAGTGTTTTTAGTGAGAGATAGACTTTCAAATCATTCACTCGAGTAAGGAGAATATATGTCAGCAGAAGTAGGACAATCAGCCCCAGAATTAACAGCGATTAATAATGAGCGACAACCTGTGACTCTAGCGGACCTTAAAGGCAAAACAACTGTATTGGTGTTTTTCCCGGGCGCATTTACAGGCGGTTGCCAAGAAGAAGCATGTACATTTAGAGATGCTCTTGCCGAATATAATGATCTCGGTGCTCAAGTCTATGGAGTAAGCGTGGATTCGTTTTTTGCCCAAGACGCTTTTATTGGGGCTAATGATTTGAATTTCCCTTTTTTGAGTGATTATTCTAGGAAAACTATTGAAGACTATGGTATAGCGGTAAATGATTTTGCGGGTATGCCAGGTTACACAACTTCGACGAGAGCTGTTTTTGTTATAGATTCTGAAGGGACATTGCGATATAAAGTCGCAGTTGCACCAACTGAACAACCAGATTTCGATGAAATCAAAAATGCTGTTAGCCAAATCAAATAATATGTGTGGAAAACAAAGTGGTTCTGGTGCCAAAGATGATAGTATGATTTGATGGGTGGGGGAGCGATATACTATCCGTCTAGACACAATGTTCAGTCGATGAAAAGGCGATATCTCTTACAAGGATTCGCCTTTTTTCCGTCCCAGTGAGTATGAACTTTTGTTCAATTATTTAAATCTACATTCCCTATTTATTAGTTTCAGGTGTTGTTTTTGCGGTATCCTTTTTCTTGGTCTACCGTACCTTTTCTTTAAAGGCTGCTTTACTTTCTGCCTTAATCCTTTTGGTTGCAGTAGCCTTATTGCGCAGTCCACTCACAACATCTTCCGACGAATTGAGTACTATTGAGGATTGGAATTTGATACAGAATTCTGGAAATCCGGTGGTGTTGTATTTATATTCTGATCTTTGAATTGGTTGTTTATCTATGAAACCTGCCGTTGACAGGTTAGAAAAACGATTAGGTCAAAAATTGACCTTTGTAAGATCGGATGTTCAAACCGAAATTGGGAAACTTTTGTATGCAGAATACGAGGCAAATTTAGTACCAACCTTCATAGTTTTTGATCAGTATGGTGATACAAAATATCGAACAAACGGGGTGCCTGAATATTCTTTCATCAATTCGCTACTGTTTGAGGATTGATCAGCCTAGGGTAGTTTTTTTCGTGTTAATAATAGTAGATCCAAATGAAAGTACGACACATAAACCAGACAGAAAGATTAGCCCTGGTGTAAATCCACTAAAAAGATCCGCGGATACCCCTAATAGTATAGGACCCATTACACCTCCTACTTCTCCGGCGGTAAAATACAGTCCGCCTGCAGCACCTGTTTTTTCGCTGCCCACCAAAGATATCAAGGTAAGCATTATTATTGGCATGACTCCCCTAGAGGAAATTCCGAGTAGTATTAATGTTCCCACAAGTAGGGAATTCTCAAAATAAATTAAGCAAATCGTACATGCTGCTGCGACAGAGAATAAAGAAAACATAATCGCCTTGTGCGACTGTGGCTTTGCTATCTGGGGGATAATTACTGATCCGATTGCACCGGTAGCAACTGGAATAGCGGCTAGTAAACCTGCCTTTGATGAACCCATGTCTTTTTCAATTAAAATTTCAGGCAGCCAGTTATTGGTGGCGTGATTGAATAAAAACATTCCCAGTACGATTATGAGAATCAATCTCACCTCTCTGATTCGTACTAGGTCAGGAAATGTTTTCATACTCGACAAAAGGTCTTTCTTTTCGCCTGCTTCAGAGTTGCTTGTTTTTAGATCTCTAGCGATCAGAATCCATATCACTGAAGTTGCAAAGGCAACTCCGGACAGAGTCAGTAGAGCTAACCGCCAACTATTGTTAAACAATGGCATTAGTAAACTATTGGTAGCGGATAGGACCAGGATCCTGCCTATAGCGGGGGCAGTCAGATAAATTCCCATCGCGCGGCCTCGATCAGATTCAGAAAACCATGTACTGATTAATTTTGGGGCACCAATAGAAATGAATGGTCCCCCTATCCCAAACACCATTACAGCAAAAAGTATGGTTTTATAATCGACTGCTACAGCCCTTAGCAATCCCGACAGGCCAATAAACAATATTCCGGCCATAATTGTGAATTTGAGACTAAACCTATCTAATAAAGCACCAGCTGGTATTGCCGTCAAAATATAAATTAACGGCCAAGCACCCAGAACGGTACCCATTGTGGAGCGATTTAGCCCAAGGTCCTCACTAACTGGACCTATTAAAGGAGGGATACCGCCTTGTACAACTCCAAATGAGAAGTAGGCTAACCAAACCCCGGCCAGCATCACCCATCTATATCGGATATTAGTTTGTGAACATTCTCTCATTAACAATTAGTCTTTTTTGTTTAATGCGAAATTGCTCACGCATTAATAAGATTTTGATGTACGGATACCGACAGTGCAAGTCATAAATTATATTTACTGTCTAGTATTCAAGTGAGAGGTGTATACTTTTTTGCCCGAGTGTGTGTTATGTATAGGAGATTTATAGATGACTGATAAAAAAGTGTTTGTTACTAGAATCATTGTTCCTGATGCAATTGCCAGATTGAAGGAAAATTTTGATGTAGAGGTTTGGGAAGAACCTACTCCTCCCCCAAAAGATCTCGTGATACAAAAAGCTCAAGAATGTGACGGTATGATGATTGAATCTAATGACATCATGGATGATGAAGTATTTTCGGCTGCTGAAAGATTAAAGGTTGTTGGTACGAGGGCTATAGGAATTGACAATATTGATCTGGATTCCGCCACTAGGAACGGTGTTCGTATTGGCAACACCCCTGGAATTTTACATGAGTCATGTGCTGATTTTACATTTGGGTTGATACTTTCTCTAGCACGCCAGGTGACGCGTTCTAATCGAAAAGTAATCGAAGGCGAATGGAAAATTTTTGATCAAACTCCATATTTGGGGACGGATGTATATGGTAAAACCTTAGGATTGATTGGCCTTGGTTTGATAGGTACTGCAGTGGCCAAACGTGCAAAAGGATTCGATATGGATATCCTATATCACTCAAGAACACGAAAACCTGACGCCGAAAAAAAGTATGGGTTACGATGGGCACCGGATTTGGATGAACTTTTGTCTTCCTCTGATTATATTTCCGTTCATGTACCGCTTGGGCCTGAGACCCAAGGATTTATTGGATCAAAAGAGATTAAAAAGATGAGCAAGGATGCATTTTTAATAAATACATCAAGAGGCGGCACGGTGGATCCAGATGCATTGAGGGAAGCTCTAATGGCGGGGGAAATAGCAGGAGCAGCTTTGGACGTAACTTCACCGGAACCAATATTGCCGGATGATCCTTTGGTCCATATGGAGAATGTTATAGTCACACCCCATATTGCTAGCGCTAGTGCCGCTACCCTTCGAAGAATGGGTTTAATGGCAGCGGATAATGTCATAAAGCATCTTAAAGGGGAAGCAATGCCAGCTTGTCTAAACCCAGAGGCGGTGGGATAGTCGGAGTGCTGAAGTTTTACCTGTTATGAGCTTTAAATATTTTCCTGGTCTTTTGATATTAGTGCTTGTTATTTCAGGATGTTTTCTAGTTGGAAAAAATGAAGTCCAAGATGTCTCGTATGATGGTAACTCCACCCCAGAGGTGGTTTTTACTGTAGTTCCAGAACTTGTCACGAATGATATTGAAATACCTACAGTTGCTCCAGTTCCTACGGCCACACAGGTTCCAATTACAAAGCCGACTAAAGTGCCAATATTCCAGACTGATAGTGAAATAAAAGTTGAAGATAAAACCCTTCAGGAAAAAGTATTTAATTCAATTGTTGGAGTAAACTCGTTTAAATATTCCTTAGAAGGTGTGGCTCGAGTCGATGCTGGAGGCATTTTTGTTGGTGTTCCCATATCTGGACTCGGGAGTGTAACATCCACTAAAGCCGTATCCATATTTGAAGCTAATTTGCTTGGAATAGGCCTTTATGTTGAATCTGCAAAGTTGGGAAATAATATATACACCAGAGAATCTCCGGCAGAAAAATGGAGAGATAGTGAAAATTTGGGAATTGGTCATATCTCAAACGATTTTTGGGCGGCCATAGGAGAGTCTTTTCTAAGAACAGATCTGGGTGAAAGTAATATTTTAACGACGGAAGAAAAAATAATTTTTCTGTTTGATGATGATGGTTCTATTGGTTCTGTTACTCCATTATTTGAATTAATCGCTACTCAAGAGGAGGCTTTGAGATTTTCCCCTGAGACTTGGGAGGTTCAATTGGAGGTAGATTTGGATGACTACCAAATTTCCAAAGTTACTTCTGCATTTTCTCTAAATAATGGTGGACTGTTTCTTTCGGAAGTGTTTGGTATGGAGGGTTTATCCGGTGTGGGCAGAACTGATGTGGAACTCTTGGTGAATTTCAGTGATATTGGTGAAGATATACAAGTAGAAATTCCTCAATTGGATTAAGAGTCGTGACCCAAAACCACGAATCCTTCGGTCTCAGCGGCCTTATGCCTCAATTCAGCGACTGGTTTGTATTCCTCTGAGTTTCTGAAGCTATCCATATGCTCTGTGGTAGGGAATTCTAATATGACTACCCTTTTTGGATGCCAACTAGTGTCATCAGCTAGAATTTCCCCTCCTCGTACCAGGTATCTGCCGCCATATTTTTCTATAATGGCCGGAACTTTTTTCATATATTCTTCATATATTTCCCAGTTTTTTACTTCTATGCTACTTATTGAATAAACAGCCATCTTTATCTCCAGTTTAATTTGTTGTTGCGAGTATGCCCTTACCGGGCAATGCTCCCTGTTCTAATTTTGAGTTTGATACAACCGGGATTCCATTAACAATCACATGACTAAGACCTATCGGTGGTCTGGTTGGATCAGTATAGGTTGATTGGTCTTTTACTGTCATAGGGTCAAAGATCACTATGTCTGCGTCAGCCCCTTCTTTTATCCTGCCTTTGTTGAGAAATGCAGGAGCCCTTTTTTCTAGTCTTCTTGCTGGCATAATGGTCATTTTAGAAATGGCTGACATTAGATCCAAGTCACCTTTTTCTCTCACATGTTCGCCCAGAACTTTGGTGTAGGATCCGGCTGTTCTGGGATGTCCTTTTCCGTCTTCAATTATGCTGTCTGTTGCTATCATGGTTAGAGGGCTTTTTACTGCAGCCGTCATAGAATCTTCTGGTGTGGAGAATGTTATGACCCAACCTCCACTTTCCCGGTATTCTGAAAATGTTTTGGCTGTCAGATATTCCCCGGTGTCAGGTCGCATCAACTGTTCATAATTTATTCCATAGTGTTCCTGCCAACCTTCATCAAAAAGGGCTGATTCAATTTTTGTCATCCCCGCCGTATAGGGATAGCATTCAGTAGTGACATCCAATCCCGATTGGTTTGCGCCCGATATCATATCCAGAAGCTGTGGGACTGCTCTCATTCCAGTACTGTTGAGGTGCACTACATGTAGCGGGGCTCCTGTGATTGCAGATGCCGCTATGACTTCTTCCAGTGCTTCGATGGCATTTGATGGTTCCAAATGACCTTTGCCTCTGAGATGTACGTGGCATGAGGCATTGTATTCGGCTGCGATTTTGAACATCTGGATTACTTCCCAACGACTGGCAGCTCTTGTGTAATCCAGACCGAAACCCACGGCAAGGGCTCCTTCTTCAAGTCCTTGCCTTATAAGGTTTTGCATTTCGATAATTTCAGAGTTTGTGGCCGGCTTCCTGCCAGCATCTCCTGATGGCAGAAATACTCCAGGATCATTCATAACTTTCATTCTTACGGGTATATGTCCAATACTGGCACCAAAATTTATAGGGGATTGATTTTCCCACCTAGAGTAAAAATGACTTACGTTGTTTGTTCCTACCTCGAGTTCCAGGGTGGTAGTGACTCCATCTAAGGCCTGTACCTCAAAAATTTGCGTGTCTTGTGGGTGGCAATGTAAATCTATAAATCCTGGACACAATACGTACCCGGAAGCATCTATGATTTGCTCGCCTTCCATTGGAGATTCGCTGATTTTTGCTATTTTCCCTTGGGAAATTCCGACATTTGTTAATTGGTCTAAACCGGATTCCGGATCCATTACGTGAGCTTGATTTATAACTATGTCGTAGTTGTTCATATATCTATAATCTATCTGTTTTGATGGTGTTCCTAAATGTTTCCTCTTGACCCTAATCGTATTTTGTAAAGTCCGGTTCTCGCAGTCATGAATAGAGTATGCCCATCTTCTCCCCAGCCGCAATTCGCTGGGATTTCCGGTGTTAGGATTTTTCCTAGTAGTTCTGCTTCTGGTGAAAAAACCCATACCCCGCCAGGACCAGTAGAATAAATTCGTCCTTCGGTGTCAATTTTCATACCATCAGGAACGCCTTCTTCACCATTATCTAAATCAGCAAACTGTCTACCGTTCACTGGATATCCATCATCGTCAACGTCATACACATTAATGAATTTTTCCATTGAATCAGCCACATATAATTTTTTTTCGTCAGGTGAAAATGCTATCCCGTTTGGTCCGGTCATATCCTTAATTAATAGTTCTAAACCTGTGCCATTTGAAGAGACTCGAAAAACTCCGTTAAAATCCAGCTCCTTTCCTTGAGTTCTGTTCATCAAACCATACGGAGGATCGGTAAAGTAAACCCATCCATCTGATTTCACAACAACATCGTTTGGACTATTCAACCTTTTCCCTTTGTAACGCGTAGCGATAGCCTTTATATTTCCGCTCGAATCTGTCACGGATACACGTCTATTGGTATGTTCACAAGCTATTAGATTACCGTTTTGATCTAGGGTTAAACCATTGGAATTTCCACTCGGATATCTGTAAGTGGACACACTAGCCCCTTCTTCCTCTACGTCGTACCTGACAATCCTGCTATTTGGAATGTCAGAAAACAGCAAATGTCCATTTACCCATATTGGTCCTTCAGTAAATCCGAATCCTGTGGCAATGTGCTCAACAGAGGAGTTCTCATTCAGAATTTTGGAGAATGATTCAGAGCGTATATCAAAAGATGAAGTCATAAGAGCCTCTACTTGTTGTTTGTAAAACTGGTTTTCCAAGGGCCATTTTCTCTTTGGGCTTCAAATTCGCCTGGCCATGGAGGCATTGTACATATGATGAATTTAAGATGTGTGTTTCCTGTATTTTTGAATTGAAATTTGGTGTTTTTGGGTATCGTTAGAGATATGCCTGGTTCAACCTTGACAGTTTCTTCAATGTTTCCTTGTTGTCTCCAAACCAAACCGGTACCGTGGGTAAAAAACCATATTTCTTCAACATTCCTATGTGAAATTGGACTAGAGGTTAAGCCAGCTGGTAGCGTGCATTCGCTCAAGCCTCCTCCCTTCATTTCGTGAAATAGTCTTATCTCCGAACCATCAGGTGCCTTTACATGATTCGAACCTATTCGACCGGTTTGGAATTTGGCAAACATATTCAGGCAGGCCTATTGAGCCATGGACTACTAATCGCCCATTGAAGAAGGATCGACGGTTTCATAGAATTCGATCCGTTGACTTTCAAGGAAGGGCCTATATTTAGCCCCGGCGTCCATAGCTTCCTTCGGAATGTTATTTCCTTCTCTGCTAGGCGACATAATCGTATCGTCAAACCATTCCAATACAACAATGTTTTGTTCACCCGGAAGGGTATATCCGTTATATGAAACAGTAAATTCACCCCGGTGTCCTGAGTCTCTATAAATTTTTGCTTGTTGGTAAACAAGTTTTGCCACGTTGGCTGCCTCGCCAGGTTGGGTCCTGTAAACGCGTCTAATTCTGTACATTGATTTAACTCCATTTTTTGTGTTGGGTACATATTAACTGACAGTAGTCAGCTGGGATATATTAAGAGTCGAGCAATTTTATGAAATCTTCAATTTCTGCCAGCGTTGGCATAGCGGCGGTGTCCCCTTTCTTAGTGCATGTAAGAGCACCACATATGTTACCTACCCTTAATGCCTTTGATAGGGTCTCTATTCGGATTGCAGAATTTTTATTGAGCAAATCCTGAAAATGGAAATTTTGTCTTATTAATGTGGCAAGGAAACCAGCAACAAATGCGTCACCAGCGCCTACAGGATCTATAACTTCAATTTCAAGACTGGGTTCATTTATGTAAGTTGAGCCATTAAAAAGTACAGCACCGGATTCCCCATCGGTCACAATAGTGAGTGTACCTGGTCCTTGATAGAAGTGAGCAGCATATTCATTCGCTGAAAGCTCTAGTTGCCATATGGTTTCAGCTTCATCACGTCCTACTTTGAAAATAGCTATATATGGGAGCAGTTTTTCAATGATGTCTTTAGCTGCACTCGGAGTCCAAAGTTGATCGCGATAATTAACATCCATCGATACTGGAATGTCCAATTCTTTGCAAAGTTGCAAAGTATCCAGCACTGTCGTTAAGTTGGTTTTACTAAGAGCCGGTGTGATACCTGTCATGTGGACAATATCTGCGCCGTCTAGATGTTTTTTGACCTGCGGTAACGGAATTTCGCTGGCAGCACTTCCTTTTCTGAAATATGTTTTTATGTGCTGCCCGTCTTCGTGATGATTTAAATATGATATTCCTGTTTTTTCTCCTTCGTAAATGGGAGCATCAATTTTGATGTGTTTTGAGATAGTCTCTTGTATTAAATAGCCTGCTGGGTCTTGACCTAATCGGCTTATCCAGAAAATTTCTGCTAGGTCTCCCGTTATCTTTGAAAGATTAATGGCTACATTAGACTCAGCGCCTGCAACGTCTGGAAAATACTTCTCACTCGGGTCATATTTCCCTGTATATTCAGCGTTGTACTGAACCATTGTTTCCCCGAATGTAATGAATTTTTGCACAGAGATTTTCCTTAGGAGTTGTTAAGCAGTCTTTTTACTGAGTAGCTTTCTGAACTGTCTCGTGGAATTTTTCGGCACCTTGGGCCAGCCATGGCAAATAGCTAAATGAGAAGAATCGAGCCCCTAAATCTATGTATCTTCCAACAGCCTCGGTTCCTGCCAATGTCCCTGCTATTTTTCCTGATGAACTAATTTTCCTAATGGCGCCTTCGACAACTTCTTTTACCTCACTTCGGTTGGCTCCTCCAGGAAATCCCATGGTTTGAGCGAGATCTCCCGGAGCTACGAAAAATACATCTATATTGTCTGCTTCCAATATTTCATCTAGATTATTCACCGCAATAATGTCTTCGATCAACACGATTAACATAGTTTGGTCATTTGCTTGGCTGAAATAATTGTCCACTCCAATCCCCTGCCGGCTCGTGAAAGATCCCCTGTTTCCAATAGGAGCAAATTTGCCAGAATCTACCACTGAGAGGGCCTCATCTTTGGTGTTGATATGAGGTACAGTAATCGCCTGAGCACCAAGGTCAAAAGTTCTGTAGATAGTAGCTGGGTCGTTTTGATGGACTCGAACTATTGGAGTCATGTCCCAAAGATCACAGGCTCTTGTTAGATCAGGGATATTGTTGAAATCTACAGGGCCGTGTTCACCTTCTAACCACATTGCATCGAAGCCCAGAGGTCCAAAATGTTCTATTAAGTCTCCATTCAAAGGTCCCATTGGGACTGACACTATTTTTCCATCGTTTAAATTCTTTTTCGCTTTATTTTGTCTTAGGTTAGTCATGTGTCTCCTCTAATTTTTTGGTTAAAACCACTTTTCTTTGTCTACAATGTTGTTGAGATCGTCGTTATCGAGAAAGGATCTGGCATTCTCAATCAATATCTGATACCTACGTTCCGAAAGATTTTCTGCGTCTGCGACGGCGATGTGAGGTGTCATAAGAACGTTATCTAACCCCCATAATTTATGGTCTGAAGGCAAAGGCTCTGTCTCGTATACGTCTAGACCGCACCCTGCTATGACCCCAGCTTCTAATGCCTCGACTAGGTCGTCTATTTTACAAACCATTCCCCTACCTATATTTATAAAATAAGCAGTTTTTTTCATAAGTTCAAAGGTTTCTTTATTGAATGTGAACTCTGTTTCAGGAGTATGGGGTACGGTTGTTATTACAAAATCAGCTTGAGGAAGAAGTTGAGGGAGAGATGATGGCTGATGCATCTCTACGCCATCTACTTTGTATTCTTGCCTAGGGTCAATACCGATGACTCGCATTCCAAGTTCCCGGCATAGTCTCGCGGTTTCGTGCCCTATTCCACCCACTCCGTTAATTAAGGCAGTTGCATCACCAAGAAATACATATGGTGTTTTCCGAGCGTCCTTATCCCATATTCTTTCGCGTTTCGCATCCATATACCAAGGAAGCCCTCGGGATAAGGCCAGCACAAACATTAGTATGTGATGAGATATATGATCCCAATAGATACCTCTTGGGTTTGTAATTGTTAAGGTATGTTTACATAGTTCCTCATAGTAATACCCGAAAAAAGGTCCGGCATCAGGATTGTGTAGCCATTTGATTTTTGAAGCTACTTTGAGGGATTCTGGAGGTATCCAGCCCATGGCAGCATCCGCGTCCTTAATCTCTTCCTTGGCTTCTTCATCGGTTTCTGGAGAATGAACGTCGTATTCAGGTAAGGTATCTGATAATCTAGCTGCAAATTCACGCTTCAGATCATCCTGTGGCGGCATAAAAACAAATTTTGGCATATCCTTCTCCTAGAATTCCTTGATTCTCATTTGGAAACTTCATGAGGATATAACACTTACAGGAATCGGTAAATTCAAAAGTTGGAGATTTCGATGACGGTTGTCGATACGCATACTCATGCTGGAATTAATTGGTTTGAGCCAGTTGAAATGCTGTTACATCAGATGACTCTGAATGAGGTGGATCATGCGGTCTTAATACAACACGGGAGACCAGAATATGGCACATATGACCACAGTTATTTATATGAATGTGTGGATAGGTTTCCTGGGAAATTCGAAATAATAGCAATAGTGGACTCCAAGAAAACGAATTCATTGCAGGAATTGGAAGAGCATAAAAAAAAAGGTGCGGCTGGGGTTCGATTGACAGCGACGACCCGTTCTCCCGGGCCAGACAAATTGGCTATTTGGCGGAAGGCAGCGGAACTCAAAATGGTTGTTAGTTGTATGGGTACCGTGGAAGAGTTTTCATCCGATGAGTTTTTAGAATTAGTATCTGAATTTCCTTATATGCCCATAATAATTGAGCATTTGGCAGGTGGTGGTGAAGAGATTTCATTTCCACGAAATGGTAGGGCCCCAGTGGCCCCCTATATACAGTTCCAGAAGGCTATGGAATTGTCTGGGTTTGATAACACATATTTAAAAATCCATGGCTTAGGGGAATTTAACAAAAGACCAGATGCGTTGAACGATAAATTTGATATGGAATTTTTTGACCAGATTCCTCCTCTCTTAGAGATAGCAAAAACTTCTTTTGGGCATAGGCGAATTATGTGGGGTAGTGATTATCCTCCCGTCAGTGGCCGGGAAGGATATAGGAATTCTATGAAATCAGTGACTATGAATCCTGTTTTCTCCGCCCCGACGGAAAGTGAGTGGATTATGGGAAAAACTGCTTTAACTTTGTTCAATTTTGAATAACATAAACTTTCATCGAGGTTGGGCGATTGCAGCTGCGTGTTTTTTTGCATCAGCAATTGCTGTAGGTGGGTCTCAATATTCATTTGGGCATTTCGTCGAGCCTTTGGAGAATTCTTTTGGCTGGACTCGGACACAGATAGGATTGTCTTTGTCTCTGATCGCCTTTGGTTCATTTATATCACCGCTGATAGGATCGTTGATAGATAAACATGGATCAAGAAAAATAATGGCCTTTTCCATGGCTGTATTTGGTATTAGTTACCTTGTAAGACCGTTTATGACGGAATTGTGGCATTGGTATTTCCTAAGTGTTATTCAATCTTTCTCTATTGTGGGCGCCGCCATGCTTCCTCCGGGCAAATTAGTAGGTCTCTGGTTTCCAGAAAATAGAGGTAGAGTTATCGGGATCACAGCTATGGGGAACAATTTTGGAGGAATGGTAATACAACCCATAGTTGCCTTTTTGGTCACAGTATACAACTGGAAGGTAGGATACGCGGTTGTTGGTCTTTTGGGACTTTTGGTGTCTCTGTTTTCTTATTTAATCGTGAAAAATCCCGAGCCTATTCGAAATGAAATATCTGGAGCAGACAATAGGGCTGAAAACTTGATAGGACTGACGTTACGTCAGGCTGTTCGAACTAGAACATTTTATGCCATTACAGTGGCTATATTGTGTGGGACTTTTACTTATAGTTCTCTATTACCGCAAGTTTCTTCTCATCTCATCATAAATGGTGTTGGGGAAAGCACAGCGTCATTAGCGGTGAGCTTGTTTGCAACTTGTGGCATGGGTGGGAAATTTATTTTTGGGAATTTGTCGGACAAATATGGTCCGCGTAGAGCTTTGATGCTGGACCTCTTGGGGCAAGCTGTTTTCGCATCTCTTCTAGTATACGCTGGTGATGGATTGCCAATATGGGTGGTAGTGCCTGCCATGGGGTTTTTCTTAGGGGCTTTTGGGGCCCTTTATCAGTTGATTGTAATAGATGCTTTTGGAGTGCGGCATTTTGGGGCAATAATGGGTGTAATTGCGATATCAAATGCTGTTCCTTCATTTGTGGGTCCGATTATTGCTGGAATAAGTTTTGACACAACAGGGAGCTACGCTAGCGCATTTTTCATTACTGCAGGTATCTTTGCGATTGGTGCAATATCGTTGAAGTTTTCAAAAGAAAATCAGACGAAAATCTAATATTCCAATTGAGGATTCAGTTAGATAGAACGTAGAAAGTTTATTATTGGGTAAGTTTCCCAATCGCTGGGGCTAGATTCACTAATGGCGAAGGTCTCAAGGTGAGGCTCAGATCTTTCAGAAAGATGTGTTGCAAATTCTTGGGCGTCCTCTTGGCTTCTATAGTTTTTCAGACCTTCTATTTTGTGGCCAATAGTGTCATTAATGTCTATGATTATGTCCGTATTTTTTTCAATTTCACTTAGTTCCAAATTGTACATCTCAGCTATATCCGCAGGGATTGAAGGATATAGTAGAAGGGGTCGGCGTTGATCCGGACCACTAAAATATTTATCGTAAGCAATTAGTGTAGATTTGTGAATCGCGATATGATCAGGGTGGTTGGATATACCGCTTGGCCCGAAGGTAGAAATAACATCAGGTTCGACCATGTGGATTATATCTAGTACTTTTAGTCCTAGTATTTCAGGATCTTCCTTATCAAGTTCTTGGTCGACGTAGCGCAGCATGAATGGGGGGTTTACCCCAAAATATTCCATATTTGCTTTTAGTTCTGACTCTCTCACTTTTGCAAGATCTTCTCTTCTGATTTTTGTCCCATCTGTACCCAATGTACCTAATTCACCGCCTGTTGCTGTGACCACGTAGACTTGATGGCCTTTGTTTGCGAGTTTAACCATAGTTCCGGCACTCGCCGAAGTCTCGTCATCTGGGTGACCATATACACCTAACCAAACGAATTTTTGTTTATCAGTTTCTGTCATTTGAAGTTCCATAGGTCATTTCTACAATCATTTTGTCCAGTTTTGAACAGTCACGACACCTATTCCCGGAATCGGGTGGGGTTTTCATTTTTGAAACAGAGTGGACTTTTGAAAGTGCCGTGGGGATTAGTTTTTCTGGCCTTCTATCTACTTCAATTATATTGGATTTGAAACCAAGGGCAATTCCAGTTTGAGAAATTGAAGAATTGGATGAAGCGTATTCTTTTTGACTTTCAGGTTCCATAAAGATCAGATAGAGATGATTGATAGGATTATAGCCATAGGATTCTGATATCCATGCATAGGCATTCAGCTGCATTTGATATGACAAAAGGGTAGATTTTCTATCTGGATTGTATCGGGAGGTTTTGTAGTCTGCTATTACATATGATCCATCAGCAAGTCGAAATATAGCGTCTGCTTCTCCTCTTACTGTTATCCCGGTGGTTTCATCAGTTCTATGAAATTTTCTCCAATTTGGCGGTTTTATATTCTCGGTTACATTTCCGATTTCACCTAACCAGTCGGGTAAAGAAGAGTATTTATCAAAGTATGTGGCAATTACATTTTTGGTGAAACTGTCTATTGAGCTGAATATTGCAGGGAAAGCTTGATAGGGAAGATCTTTTATGTGCATTCGTACCCATGCACACCTTAAACAAGAATATCGGGTTGCGTAGTTTCCTAATTCAGTGGCTGAAATTGTAATATTCATTTTAATTTTCTAGTTATACTGGACTGAGTGTATATGGATATTATTACAAAAAAAGAAGGTATCTTGTGGAAAAACGTCGACTTGGTAGAACGGAGCATAACAGCACTGTAGTCACTTTTGGAGCATATTCAATAGGTAAACTTAAACAGGAACAGGCTGATGTAGCCATACAGATGTGTTTGGACTATGGGATAAACCACATTGACATAGCCCCTGGATATTCTGAATCGATGGAACGAGTAGCACCTTGGATGCCGGAACTACGAGAGAAGATGTTTTTAGGGTGTAAGACTCCCATGAGAACGAGAGATGATGCTTGGCGGAATGTTGAGGACATAATGCATCGTATGAATGTGGAGTCATTTGACTTGTTTCAATTGCACTCCGTAATCGATATTGAAACCTTGGATTTGGTCACCTCAAAAGGTGGTGCCTTGGAAGCTTTGGTTGAGATGAAAGCACAAGGTCTGACCAAATGGTTAGGGATTACAGGGCATGGCCCTTCTTCACCGTCTACGCATTTAGAGGCTCTTCGCAGATTTGACTTTGATACGGTAATGTTCCCTGTAAATGCTTCTATGTACAGAGATACTCAATATAGAAATGACTCAGATTCACTCATAGACTTTTGTAATGAAAATGATGTGGGCATTCAAACTATAAAGATGATCGCCAGGGGAGGTTGGGGAGATGGTAGGAAAGATTGTGGTACTTGGTATGACCCATACCGAGACCAAAAAGATATAGACGAATCATTGTGGTGGTTGTTATCCCAGGAAATAGATACAGCTCCTAGCTGCGGTGAATTTTCCCTGCTTCAAAAAGTTTTAGATGCAGCTTCTCGATTTAGACAGTTGCCGATAGCAGAGCAAGAGAACATTGTATCTACAAGAGTTTCAATTGAGTCAGAGCCTAAGTTAGCAATAATTTAAGGGTATCGGTAATTTCTCAATCCAGAAATCAGACGCCATACAAGAAGCACCACACAGACTGATACAGCTCCCCCGAGTAACATAGTATTGCCGGCTCCTATTCGCTCTGACATGAAACCAACTTCAAAAGTACCAATATTGTTTGCTGCCATTGCACAGAAAGAATGAAAACTGACTGCCCTGCCCCTCATATGGTCTGGCGTCGTTAATTGCACAGTAGTTTGTCGTGTGGTCATGCCAATTGCGTCAGTTGCACCTAAGCCAGAGATAATTCCTCCACCGATTAGTAACAGAAACAAAGGGTGAACATTGAGAAATTGAATAGATCCAAAACCAAATAGCAGGATTGAATATATGGCTGTGGCGTATAAAACCAACATTCCTTTGGCCCGGTATTGGGCCAGGAAAAGAACCAAAAAGCTACCACCAACTCCACCTAATGAATTTGCAGCAGAAAGCGGCCCGATTGCCCATGCCCCTTGTTTGAAAAGTTTATCCACTATTAGGGGCATAATCTCTCTATAAAAACTAACTACGGTGACCCCAATATCCATAATGTAGAGCCCGGGCAGGATAGGATGATTTCTAACAAAGGTGAACCCTTCCCAAAGCCTTGAGATCATTGAGCCTTCTGATGGTTTTTCGGAGCCATCAGTGCCATATTTTGGGTTTATAAAGAGAGGAATCAAAGACGCAGGAACTGAGAAAAATACGCCGATCAAAAAAACTGCCTGTAGTCCGATAAGCTTATATGCCAAGGAAAACAATAATGGTGTGAGAATAGAACTTATTTGATATGTTGCGGTGTTAGAGGTGACAGCGTGCATTAAGTGGGAAGAAGGAACCACATTGGCAGTAATAGCAGATCGTGCTGGCCCTCCCATCGTGCTGGTTACTCCGAGCACAGCGACCATTGCATATATGTGCCAAGGTTTTAAAGAATCAGTGACTAATAGAATTGTGGCAAGCGTTATCAAGAAAAAGCTAAAACATTGGGTGAGGCATATCAACTTTTTCCTGTCGAATTGGTCAGCGAAAGCTCCACCAAACAGCGTTGCAGGCATCTGAACAGCTAATTGGACCAAACCCAACAGCCCAAGCTGTATTCCTGAACCTGTCTCCTCATAAAGCCACACGCCAAAACCTAGGAGACGTATTTGCATAGTAACGGAGGCGGATAGACCTGAAACCCAAAGCATCCTGAAATCGGGAAACTTGAAAGCAGACCAGGGTTTTAGGCTTTGTGTATCCTCAGTATTACTCAATGGACAAAAAAAACATTAGTACTTTGGAATCGGCGAGATATCTTATGGCTTTTGTTTGGTTCCACGAGGACACATTATAGACCACATTTGATCTATTGGGTTGTGATTTGTTTGATGAAATTGCTCGGGCTTAAGCCTAACAACAATAGCCGATTATATGGCCAACTGTTGTTAGGCTTAGGCCCCGATGTTCATTTAATTTTTGAAAACCGTGGTAACTTGAGAATTGTCCTCTTTAATTGCTCGTATTGCTACTTTTGGATTTTTTTACCCACAAGTTGTCTGAACAAGTAATTTTGTCACGAGGTAAGGGTCCATGTTTGAGGCCGGTCTGCGGTCTTCAAGATAGCCTTTCTGATCAACTTCAACCTGCCAGGGAATTCTTATTGAAGCACCTCTGTCAGACACACCATAACTAAATTGATCGATTCGTTGAGTTTCATGGAGGCCGGTCAATCTTTTGTCGTTTCCTACACCATAATTTTCGATGTGCTCATTTATATTTTTCCCAAGAGCTTCGCAGGCATCGATGATTGGTTGATAAGATTCCCTCATTGCTTTTGTAGAAAAATTTGTGTGGCATCCTGCCCCGTTCCAGTCACCTGAAACAGGTTTTGGATCGATAGATACAACAACGTCGTAGTCTTCAGCTACTCTATGTAGTAGCCATCTTGCAAGCCACAATTGATCAGAAACATCCAAAGGGCTCAGCGGGCCAATTTGGAATTCCCATTGACCGGGCATTACTTCTGCATTTGTTCCTGCTATACCTAAACCGGCATCAATACAAGCTGTTGCATGGGCTTCTGATATATCTCTTCCGAAATTATGGTTTGCACCAACGCTGCAATAATATGGGCCTTGCGCTTCAGGGAATCCGCCATCAGGGAATCCAATCGGTTGCTTTCCATCTGCTTCAAATAGTGTGTATTCCTGTTCAATACCAAACCATGATTCTTGATCTTCGAATTTTGCTGCTACTTCGGCGCATGCAGCCCTGTTGTTTGTAGGATGTGGAGTCATATTAGGCAATAAGACTTCGCACATGACCAATTTGTTGTTTCCACCTGATATTGGATCAGGACAGGAAAAAACAGGACGTAACACACAGTCCGAGTTTTCTCCCGGTGCTTGGTTAGTACTTGAACCATCAAATCCCCAAATTGGGAAATCTGACCCATCCGGTAGTATCCTAGTTTTAGATCTAAGTGAAGGAGATGGCTCTGTTCCGTCGATCCAAATATATTCCGCTTTAAATGCCATGGGTTTCACCTCAAATTAATGATTTATGTATCTAATAATATAACTTAACAAAATTAGATCTTTTTGTGGGAAAGTATTATAGACCAATCTATGGGTTAAGGGCTCCAGGCGTACGCCGCGCTTGTTCCTCCGTCAACTACGAGAGTTGCCCCTGTAACAAATGTTGACTCGTCAGACGCGAAAAATAGTGCTGCATAGGCAACATCGGTTGGGTGTCCCATACGGCCAATGGGCTGCATTTTGCTTCGCTTATCATTTATGTCTCTGTCTTCTAAATTTTCCCATTTAACCCCTGACATTTCGGTAGCAATTGCCCCGGGCTGAATCGAATTCACCCTGATGTTGTATTGGGCATATGAGATAGAAGACTTTTTAGTTAGCATCGCCATTCCACCTTTAGACAAATGGTAGGAAGTAGAAGAGCTATGGGTTGCTTTGGAATCTAATACGGAAGAATTATTTATTATTGTGCCGGAGCGATTTTCCATCATATTCTTCACGGCGTATTTAGTACATAAAAATGCCCCTTTTAGGTTTGTATCTAAAACTGATTCAAACAAATGCTCATCCTCTTCGTGGGCATTTTTCTGAGAGGGGTTATTAATTCCTGCATTGTTGAAAAGAATGTCTATTTTCTCGAATTTATCTAACGTTACCTTTACTAAATTTTCAACATCGTTTGATAAGGAAATGTCAGTATTAACAAATATACAATGACCCCCGTTAGATTGAATTCCTTCAGCAACTTTAGAACCTACACCTTTCCTGCGACCTGCTATAACCACATTACAGCCTTCCGAAGCAAAAAGTTCTGCTGTGGCCCTACCCATACCCGAGGCTCCTCCAGTTATAATGGCTACTTTGCCTTCTAATCTCATATGTTTTCTCCCATACGAATTGAAATATATTCCAATCTCGCTGGTTTAATTATATGAATGGTGACAAATTAAGAAAACAGACATTTTGGTAGCCTGTTTAACTATACTTTAATTCGTTTGGGATATTAGAAATCGGGCGAATCCCGAAACCCAGTTTGGATATATGTTGAGAGAAGGCACTAATGATAATTGTCCGCCACCTATTTCGGTGAAATACTCTTGGTCTCTAATTGATATCTCTTCTAGTGTTTCCAGGCAGTCTGCTATGAAGGATGGGCAAACTACTCCAATGTTATTTATGCCTTCGTCCACAGATTGTTTGAGTACATCTAGAATGTCCGGTTGAATCCATTTATCCATCCCAAAGCGACTTTGAAAACAGATTTTGAAAGGTTTTTCTGTGTTTAATTTTTCCATAATGCTGTTAACTGTACTCACGCAATGAAAACGGTAACAAAGTTGATTAAAGGAAGATTCTGAGTTGCAACAATCTTTGTCCATCAGACAGTAAGATCCCGATGTATCTAATTTTTTGATTTGGCGTTCGGGTAGCCCATGGAAACTAAATAAAAGCATATCTGAGTTCGTGTAAGCAGAGCTCTTTTGTATTGTTTCGACTAAACAGTCTATATAAAACTTCTCTCTAAAAAATTCGGTGATAGTTTGGTAGGGAACATCTTTTCCATCAAGGATCTCTACTGCTTTTGAAATGCATGAGCCTGTTGTTGCTTGCGCGTATTGCGGAAACATTGGGCAAATTACAATTTCTTCAACACCTGATTCCAACAGGTTTGCTATGCCCTGCTCTATGGACGGGTCTCCATACCGCATACCTATTTCAATACTTAGATCATTATCGTATTGCATGAGCGCGTCTTTGAATTTATTTGAATACACAAGGAGTGGTGACCCCTCTTCCATCCATATGCTTTGATATTGAGGCAGTACACGTTTTGGCCTAAATGGGGAAACGAATAGATTGACAATTATCCACCGCAAGACAGGATTAGTATCAATAACATCAGGATCAGAAAGGAATTCGGTCAGATATGATCGGATCCCTTTAATGGTCGGTTCAGAAGGCGTTCCTATGTTCATTAAAAGGAAACCAGTTTTTGTAGATTCAGGCAACGATTTCTCCATGTGTGATTTTCATCACTAATATTGTATTACAT
The DNA here is from genome assembly GCA_008373095.1 of SAR202 cluster bacterium. Taxonomy (GTDB): domain Bacteria; phylum Chloroflexota; class Dehalococcoidia; order Lucifugimonadales; family UBA826; genus UBA11996. The sequence goes on from RQOP01000089.1 coordinate 19,959, forward strand.
GGACAATGTTTCATTACATTGGGTTTGAAGAAATGGTACTCTTTGACGGTTTTATAACAGTGGGGGTTATGAAGTTCTGTTTGCAAATTTGAAGAAAATAGTGCTCTATATTCTTGGTTTTCTATTTCTTGGCATTGGGATAGCAGGATATTTCTTGCCAGGTTTACCTGGCACGGTATTTCTTATTTTGTCTGCCGTTTGTTTTATGAGATCCAATGAGAAAATGTATCGATGGGTTACTGAACATCGTCTATTTGGAAGTCAGATAAAGGAGTTTATGGAAACCGGGGCAATGCCCAAAAGAGCCAAAATTATTTCCGTTAGCTGCATATGGTTCTTTTCAGCAATTTCAATCTCCCCGATAACTCCCTACGGTTGGTTATTCAAGGCGATCGTACTTACCCTTGCCGTTATTGGAACTTTATACATACTGACACGTCCGACTTCCAAATAGATATCGATTCTCTAGAGAACTGAAACTTTGATTTGAGGATCTGCCTCTCCTTTTTTCAAAGCTTCAATTATGGTGTCAGCCAATCTTTTGGCTGATTCAGGACTCAATTCTACTGCCACTCTTGACCCAACTCCTTGGGATTGGTTAACAAAATCTATATTGACTCCATATTCCCATGGGGCATTGAATGGGTGGTCATAAGATACGTTTGCCATTTCTAAAGGGAACCAGCCCTCTCTGCCTCTGGCACTTCCTTCCATCTCAGCTCTCTCGCATATCATTGTGCACATGTCTGTTTTCCTTTTGTTTCTAACCTAACTGCTTTCCCAGGAATTTGAACATTTTGTCCCATCCGTCGACGGCAGAACTTTGGTGGTAAATTGGTCGATCGAAATAAAAGAAACCGTGACCTGCTTCTGGATACCTATGGAATTCAATATTTTTGCCTGCTGCTTTTAATTCTTTTTCGTGCTGATTCACTTGTTCGGGAGTTGGACTTTGGTCGAGATCACCGAACAATCCTAGCAGTGGTACGTTTAGATCGTTAGTGTAGGAGTTTGGTGATACAGGTTGCTTATCCGTCAGTTGGTCATCAGACATGATCACGTTTCCACCCCAGCATTCGACGATTGCGTCAAAACAATTTAACTTACAACCTGCCAAGAAAACATGTCTGCCTCCGGAACAGGTTCCAAAAGCAGCAACTTTTCCATTTGAACTCGGTAGCGACCGCACATATTTTGCTGCTGCTTCCAGATCTCCCATTACTTGGTCATCTGAAACTCCACCATCCGCTCTTACAGCAGCGGCAACATCTTCAGGTGTGCCGTGTGCTTCTCTGCAATATAGGTCGGGGGAAATAGCAAGATAACCGTGATGGGCCAGCCTGCGAGTGAATTCACGGTATAACTCATCCCATCCTGGTAAATGATGAGCAAGCACCACTGCTGGAAATGGCCCCGCCCCTAAAGGCCTAGCAAAATATGTGTTAATTGCGTCGCCGTTTGTTCCATTTATGGTGATTGTTTCGGCGATCATTCCTTCATATTGATCTGTTGTGTACATTTAATTACTCCTTGGTTTTCATCTGTAAATTATTGCCAGTCCAAATAAAAATTTGTCTGTTCATAGATACGGACAAATTTTTCTATTCCCCTTGCATCGCCCTCAACACTTTCTCTCCTTCGTTCTTCCAAAAAGAATACAAAATCGATATGTCGGTGCCTAGGGAGAAATGCCTTACGCCCATATCTAAATATTCTTTCATCTCATCGGCAGACTGGATTTCAGCTCTAGGAGCAACTCCCATTTTAATTCCCAGTTCGAAGGTCTTCTTTTTAGCTGCCACTACTTCTGGGTCGTTCATTTGCCGCGGCTTTCCAATGTTCATTGAAAAATCTGCCCCACCCCATTGGATCATTTCCACACCCGGCTCAGACAGAATTTCCTCCAGATTATCAACAGCACCTTTTTTCTCGATCATGAAGGCAAGAACAATATCGCCAAGCATGTCTACATATTCCTGAGTGCCTCCGTAGCCCATATAAGAGTTTCTTCTAGTAGCTACCCCATAAAGTCCTCCATGATCGGGATGGTCAGGTCTGGCTGATTTGATACACTCCCTGACTTCTTCGATGCTCCGTACATCTGTGAATAAAACACTTTCATATCCCGAACCGATTCCTCTTTGAGCTAGGAAGGGCATTAGACTTTGATCTATTTTAATCATGCTGCCTAGGTTGTAGAGTTCCGATGTTCTACACATGTTGTCGAGGTCATGAAGGTCAGATGGACCATACTCGGCCACAAATTCAACATAGTCGTAAATCCCTGCATGCCCAATAGCTTCTATTTCTGCTGGCCATACACTGTGTATATGTGTGCTGAGAGTGGGTTCACCCGACTCCAATTTTTGTCTAATTAAGTTAGGCCTGACCATTGCGTCCTCCGTGAAATTTTGTTTACTTTGGTTGCGGTAGGTTATCAGAAAGAATACCTACAATTCACCTGTTTGAAATTAGTGGCATACAAATGCTTTTTTTTGACCTAGCCATGGGATATGTTTGGGGAATATAATTTGCTAATTAATTTCATGAAACAAATTTCAATTCTTTTTTTGCATGTAGTGACCAATTGATGAGAAACACCTTTGTTTTAGGGATGCCCTTACAGTTTGTAATAGTTGCATTTGTTGCCTTGTTGCTCGTTATTTATGTTGTCGCAATGTCTGCTTCTACCCGGATCGAGAATCGTAAAGAGTTGCGAATTGAATCGTCAGGAACGGAAATTTATGCTTGGGAGTCGGCGGCACTTTGGATGTGCCCGCTTCACTAAATATGGAGAATTCCTAAATTAATGATCGATGAAAAAATTGAACATTCTAATACTGGTACCTTCTACTGGCATTATGCATGGGTGATAGTTGTAATTATTGCTGGGATGCAGATAGTAGGCACCTCTATCAGGATGGCCTTCGGTGTGTTTATTGACCCTCTCCAAACCCAATTTGGATGGAGCCAGGGGGGGATAGGGTTCGCCTATGCGATTTGTAGTGTGGTCTCCGCCGTTGTTTCTCCTTGGGCAGGCAATATGGGAGACAGGTTCGGTGCGAAAAAAGCAATGCTTTTTGGTACATTTGTTTTCTTGATAGGTATGTTAACAACTGCCTTTGTCCAAAATCTCTGGCAGTTCTGGTTTACATATGGAGTTATACTCGGCATTGCCCAAGCCATTTTTCTGGTCCCCCTTATACCGGCAGCAATGATTTGGTTTAGAAGGCATTTAGGATTAGCTATGGGTCTTATCATGGCTTCCTGGGGAATAGGGCCTGCATTGGCGACTCCTTTGGTTGCATTTATGATCGAGAATTTTGGTTGGTCAGCAGCTTTTGTCTACATTGGAATTGTTTCTACTGTGATTATGTTGGCATTAGTCGCTGTTTTTAAGAATAGACCTGCTGATGTTAATGATGAGCCATACGGCACCACAGAGGGTGACCCGCCGTTAAGTGATAAATTACCTCCTGCAGTTTTGTTAGAGGAATTTAAGGGCCACATGAGGAAGACTGCTGCTTATTGGAATATGAGTTCCATTCATTTCCTTGGTTGCGTTGGACACGCAGTTATTTTAATTTGGATCATACCAATGGCAACTAGTCAGGGGTTGAGCGCGATCGATGCTTCACTAATTTTGACCCTGTTTTCTGCGGTCAGCATCGCTACCAGATTAACTACGCCGATTCTGTGTGAACGTTTGGGCGTTCGGACCGTTATGACAGTGTTTTATATTTTGCAGGGAGCGCCAGTTCTACTTCTAATTTTCTCCTCAATGGATAGTGTGTTCATTGTATTTGCTATCAGTTTTGGGATCGGATATGGTGGCGAAACAGGAGGATTTCCGATTCTGAATAGGAAGTATTTTGGTCATGCTCCAATGGGTGGTGCACATGGTTTTCAAATGTTGGGTGCTGGTATAGGTATGGCACTAGGTGGATGGATCGGAGGGCCGGTTTTTGACATATTTGGTTCTTATGATGCAGCTTTTGCTATAAGCATAATTGCCAGCTTTGCAGGGGCTGTCAGCATAATTCTTTTAGAGAATCCAGCAAAACTAATAATTCCTGACTGGCAAAAGTCAGAAGAGGAATATGAAAAAACAGTCGGAGTTATTTCCTAGCAAAGGAAGGTGGTGAAATGTCTACAAAAGAGATAGTCAACATGACTGCTACGGAAATGGTTGATTCAATCAAAAGTAAAAGTCTTTCGGCATCTGAGGTGATGGATGCTCATCTAGCTCAAATAGATTTAGTGAATCCTAAAGTTAATGCAATTGTTACTTTACACCCGGAACTTGGGATTGAAGGTGCCAAACTTGCAGATGAAGCAATTGCGAAAGGAGACGAGTTAGGGATACTACATGGGCTACCAACTGCTCATAAAGATCTTGTACCCACAAAGGGGATTTTGACTACTTATGGTTCGCCTTTGTATTCTGATTATGTTCCCGATTACAGCGCGCTGATAGTAGAGAGAATGCAGGGTGCTGGAGCAATTACAATAGGAAAAACTAATACTCCAGAATTTGGAGCTGGCTCTCAAACTTATAATGAGGTTTTTGGAGAAACCTTGAATCCGTATGACACAAGTACCACCTGCGGGGGTAGCAGTGGTGGAGCAGCTGTTTCCCTTGCCACTAGAATGCTTCCAATAGCCGATGGAAGTGATACCGGAGGATCGTTGCGTAATCCAGCAAATTTTTGCAACGTAGTCGGATTTAGGAATTCTCCAGGAAGAGTGCCGACCTACCCATCTAAGGTTGGTTGGAGCCCGACGTCTGTACAGGGTCCTATGGCTAGAACGGTTTCTGATTGTGCACTTTTTCTTGCCGCCATAGCTGGGCCTGATTCCAGGGTGCCCATATCCATAAGCGAGGGGGGCGAAATCTTTTTGGAATCTTTGGAAAGAGATTTCAAAAATGTAAAAATTGCTTGGAGTAAAGATTTGGGGGGATTACCAATTGATCCGCGAACCACAGCTGTCATTGAATCCCAGAGATCGGTCTTCCAAGATATTGGATGTTTGATTAGTGAAACAGAACCAGATTTTTCAGATGTAGATGAACAATTCTTGATTTGGCGAGGATGGGGAAGAGAGATAAATCAAGGGGATAATCTGAAGAATCATAGGGACCAATTGAAAGACACGATGATTTGGGATATCGAGCAGGGAGTCAAATTATCAGGACCAGATGTAGGATGGGCAGAAGCTAAGAGGATGGAATTATTTCAGCGCATGCACCAGTTCATGGATGAATATGAATTTCTTATTTGCCCGGTTAGCCAAAGGCCTCCTTTTAACGTTAAACAAAGGTGGGTTTCAGAAATCAACGGGGTCGAAATGGAAAATTTCATCGCTTGGATGAAATCTTGCTATTACATAACGGCTACGGGCCATCCGGCAATTTCAGTACCTTGTGGGTTCACCCCAGAGGGCCTTCCTGTGGGAGTTCAAATTGTAGGTAGGTACAGAGATGATTTCGGTGTTTTGCAACTTGCCAAAGCTTTTGAAAACGCTACGGAATTTTGGAAATCCGTTCCATCAGTCTGTAGATAATCACTTTCACCCAATATAGGATGAAATTTCATTTAGAGAAAATTTTTGAATATCTGGTACCTGGGCTTTTTGTTCTGCATAGCCAACAACAAGAAGTAAGAAGGGGCGCTCGTTTTTTGGGCGTTTGAATATTTTGTTTAAAAAGCCCATCGGGCTTGGAGTATGTGTGAGAGTAGCAAGACCAGCATTGTGAAGAGCTGTGATAAGGATGCCGGTAGCGATGCCTACCGATTCCGTAGCGTAGTAGTGCTTTACTTGAGTTCCATCTTGTAATAGTCCGTAGTTTTTAACGAAAATCCCGATTAAATAGGGGGCGGTTTCTAGAAATGGTTTATTAGCGTCTGTTCCCAGCGGTTTGAGGGCTTTCAACCACTCTGCTGATGCCTTTGTTCTATAGAATTCCTGCTCCTCTTTTTCTGCTTCTTCACGGATCAGTTTTCGCGCCTCTCCATAACCAGAAATAGCGAAATGCCATGGTTGCATATTGGCACCACTGGGAGCTGTTCCGGCGGTTAAAATGCAATTATCAATGATGGATCTTGATACATCCTCATTCGCAAAATCCCTCACAGTTCTACGCTGCTTCATATTTGCATAGAAATTCGCGGATCTCGATTCCATCTCCTCATTGGTAAAATGCTTGATATTCTCCAATGGAACTAATTTCATATCCACGATAACCTCCGCAAATTCAGATTTTGTAAATATCTTGTTCTCTGTACGATTATCTACCGTGCTGATATTATCCTAGTCGAATTATCTATATAGAATCCATACCGAAAGGGCGCATTATGAAAATAACGAATGTTAAGGTTGAGATGTTTAACTGGACTACAGAGTCTTGGAAGACTGGGGTAGGAACCTCCTTCGGTAACACAAGGCAGCTTGGAGTAGTCACAGTAGAGACGGATGAGGGAATAAGCGGTAATGCTTTTTTAGGATCCTCTCGTGTTGGTGCTGATCATTTGGCCCCGGGATTGATTGAATTTATTAAACCCATAGTCATGGGCAGAAATCCGCAGGACATCGGTGCTATTTGGTGGGATATGTGGAAGCAAAACAGGTCTGTGTCTACATATGTAATAGGAGCAATAGATATTTGTTTGTGGGACATAAATGGGAAAATTGCCCAGCAACCTATTCATCGCCTTTTGGGTACATGCAAAGATTCTGTTCCTGTATATTCGAGTACCGCGTTCCACGAAACAAAAGAAGAATATGCTGAAGAAGCAATAAAATTCAAAGAGATGGGTTGGACGGCTCACAAGATCCATCCTCACGGCGATCCTGCATACGACATAAAAATATCCCAGGCGGTCCGAGAAGCGGTGGGAGATGACATGAAGCTCATGTTGGATTCGATGTGGGCCTATCAGTATGAGGATGCGATGAGAGTTGGAAGGGCTATTGAGGAATTGGATTTCTATTGGTATGAAGATCCATTGGTAGAGGAAGATATATATAACTATGTGAAATTACATGACAAATTAGATATACCAATAATGTCTACCGAGTATGCGCCAGGTCGGTATTACGGCATGACTCAATGGATAACGCAATATGCCACAGACATACTTCGAGGTGATGTGGCGGTGACGGGGGGAATAACCCCAATGATACGGCTAGCCCATCTTGCAGAAGGTTTCAATATGAAATGTGAAATCCATCATGGCGGTAATTCCTTAAACAACGTGGCAAATTTGCACATAACTATGGCTGTTCCGAACTGTGAATTTTTCGAATTTTTCCCTTGTACTGGTGCGAATATGTACGGGCTCGTCGAAGATATTCAATTCGATGGTGGAGTCGTTTATGCCCCCACGAAGCCAGGGTTAGGGTACGACATTGATTGGGGTATGTTGAAAAACGAATACACCGGTACAGCTGAATAATAAATTCACCTATCAAGTTGAACATCAGAGAGATTATTAATCTACCAAATTTGTTGGCCATATTTTCGCGGATATGAAATTACCAACAATACACACTTTGGACTCCCTGCGTGCCTATCCTGATTATAGGTATTTGTGGACGGCAAATTTTTGCGCCAATACTGCTCAGTGGCTGCAGTTACTGACCTTGGGTTGGTTGGTCAAAGAACTTACTCAAGACGGCTCTAATTCGGCGCTTCTAGTGGTTGGAGTGGGCGGAGCTGCTGCTTTGCCAGGAATAATTATAGGACCTTGGGGGGGAGTTTTAGGAGATCGTCTAGATCGAAAGAAACTTGTCATATCACTTGAGATATTTATGGTTTTATTGGCGTTTTCCTTTGCTTTGCTAGTTAGGACTGAATTTGTCTTGGTTTGGCACGTTTATGTGTTTGCTTTGATGGCTGGTTCTTGCGAGGCTCTAAAGATGCCAGTTAGGCAAGCCCTTATTGCTAACACGGTACCTGCTCATGCTCTCAGTAATGCTTACGCGACCAGCGTACTGACCATTCCTGGAACCCGCATGATAGGTCCATTTATTGGCGGAATTATAGTTGCTAAAGTCGGATTTTTCTGGAATTTCACAATAGAGGCGGCTTTATATTTGGGAGTCATTATCGCCTTGATTCCCATGTCTACTCCGTACTTTATACGCCGTGAATTCGCCACTAAATTTGGCATCTCTCAAATGCTTGCCGATATGGCTGATGGGTTTAAGTATCTTTGGAATGAACAGCGTCCTTTGTCCTTGATATATATTTTGTCAGCAGCACCTAATGTCGTTTTGCATCCGGTTATATTTTTGCTGCCCTTGTTCACTACTGACGTCCTTAATAAGGATGTAGATTACGGGGGATATATGATGGCCGTTAATGGCGCCGGAGGCTTACTGATGGTTTTTGTTTTTTCTGCGTTTGGATTTCCCAAATGGCGAGGTATGATATGTATTCTTTCTGCGCTTAGTGGAGCCTTGATGACACTGTTATTAAGTCAATCTGTTTGGATAACTTCGGCCTTTGTAGTTCTGGCAATTTTTGGTGCAACTCAAACGGCATTTCGAACAACAAATGGTGTATTAACACAGACTTTGGCAGAAGATCACTATAGAGTTAGAGCGATGAGCGCCTATCGGATAGGAATGGGGATGGTAGTTTTTTTTAGTTTATTTGTAGGGTGGTTGGCTGGTATTATTTCTGTTCGGCCTACCTTGGTTTTGATGGGTGCAATTGGTATTTTGATTTCAATAGGGTTTTGGATATTTTCTCCTTCAGTTCGAAATCAGGAATGAAGGTTGGCGTAATATATCGGCCTCAGGCAGTTTTAACTGAATAGTTAAACTTTACCAAGCAGTATTTGTGAGGTAATATTTGGGAATCCTAATTCCTGTATTTTACTAACTTATTTCATTTGCCAAATCTATATCTTTAAAATATTTTGTAGTTTAAAACCTTCATACCTTGTTTCAAATTGCCAGAAATAAATTAGCCGATAAACGAAAGAACACTTTCTATGGTTGGTATTTGGTTCCAGTTTTTGGAGCCGTAATGTTAGTTGCCACTACCCCTCTTTTTCATGCTATGGGCATATGGGCAGTTGCGATGGAAAGGGCTTTTGGGTGGAACAGAACCCAATTATCTCTGGCTCTTTCTTTCACCAGAGTAGAAGGCGGTATTTTGGGTCCCATAGAGGGTTATCTTGTAGATAGATTCGGTACTAAACGTATGGTTTTAATAGGGATGATTATTATGGGTTTTGGATGGCTAGTGTTCAGCCAAATAAATCATCTTTTGATCTTTTATTTTTCATATTTGGTTATTGCGTTAGGGCAAGGTTTGGGTAGTTGGCTCGCTTTGAACACCATGATGAATAACTGGTTTGTACGTAGGCGCTCTTTTGCTATGGGTTTGTCAAATGCACTAGCGAGGTTTGGCTCCCTATTTTTTGTCCCATTGCTGGCTTGGCTCGTAGATCCGGACTTTTTGGATAGGCCAGGATGGAGCTTGACTGCATTTGTCCTTGGTATAGTCACTATCCTTTTGGCATTTCCGTTGACGAGTCTTCTTCGAAATAAGCCAGAAGACTACGGATTGTTGCCTGATGGAGACACTGAAGAAGATGTTAAAAGGAGAAATGAGGAAGCTCTAAGTGGCGGTATTCAAATAGAGCGTGAATATGATTTTACAGTGTCTCAAGCTTTAAGAGCTCCAGCATTTTGGTTTATAAGTTTAGGTCATGGATTTACGTCAATGGTATTGCTTGCATTCATGTTGCATCTTGCCCCGATGATGACTGATCTAGGATATAGCCTACAGACAGCCGCCTTTGTAGTTTCTGCATATACAGCGGTTTCTATGGTATTTCAGATGATTGGAGGTTATGTTGGAGACAGAATGCCAAAAAATGTGGCATTAATGATGTTTACTTTATGTCAGGCCCTGGGGGTTTTTGTTCTGACATTTGGTCCTCCCAACCTTATTTCTGCATATGGCTTCGCGTTGCTGTTTGGAATAGGTTTTGGGGGCCGTAATCCTATATCTTCCTCCATTAGGGGAGATTATTTCGGAAGAAAAAATTATGGAAAAATCATGGGAATATCTCAGGTGCCAATGAACGTTTTATTGCTCATAGGACCGATATTTGCCGGATTAATGCGTGATACAACAGGCACTTATCAAACGGCCTTCGCAGTGCTAGGTGTTTTGGCTGCTGTCGGAGGATTTTGTTTTCTTTTTGCAAAGAAGCCGATTCATCCTGAAGTTTTAGCGACAAATCGTAGTTGACGCTAGGCAGTAGCAACATTGGTCTCCAAGTCTGGGTGGACACCCATGGATTTGGCAACTAATGAATACGAATTTTTTCTGTCTTCAAAGTAATAACAGTTCGATATAATTCCTATGTCGGGAGTTTGATACCGCTCCGATGACGCAAGAATTCCCTCTTTCACTTGGTTTGGATCACCTTCTATGTAGCTTTTGGTACTTTGCTCCATGTAGGCTTTAACTTGATCATCCATTGGCCATACTGAAGCCTCTTCCGGGGGTAATAAGCCCTTTGTAGCTATCCCCATAGTCGAGATGATTTTGTTAACACTTCTTGAAGACCCTACAAATTTTGCTTGTTCTTCACTGTCAGCACATATGACTTGCAGACCCACATTAACCTTTGGTTCTGATAGATATTCAGAAGGTTTGAAGTTGTTCCTATACAAGTCCGCAATTTGGGGCCCGTATTCGGAGGTGTTTCCGAAAAAATCAGCGAAGCTGAATGGAAGTCCCATATCAGCCGCTAATCTTGCACTGTAATCACTAGATCCAAGTAACCAAACCGAAGGGTAAGTGTCCTTTCCAGAAGATTGAGCCTTGATTCCTGAAAGAGGATGATTGTCTTCTACACCATCATCTAAAAACTTTAGTAAATCTTTCACCATTTGAGGAAAATCACTGAACACGTCCATTGTTGGCCTGGGATATGTCAATGCAGCTGCAGTTCTTCTATCGCTTCCGGGAGCTCTGCCAATACCTAGGTCAATTCTATCTGGGTGAAAGGAATCTAATACACTGAATTGTTCCGCCACTTTAAGGGCCGAATAGTGACTTAGCATAACCCCACCACTACCAACACGTATTTTTGAGGTTTTCGCTGCGATTTGACCAATTAGGATCTCTGGACTGGTACCAGAAAAAGAATTTGAATTGTGATGTTCAGCCACCCAATACCTAGAATAACCTAGATTCTCAGTGTGCATTGCTAATTGAACAGATTCATTTAGCGCATCTGCAGGGGTACCACCTCTCCGAATCGGTGACTGGTCCACCACTGTGAGCTTTATGTCTTTTAATGATGCCATATCTATTCAATTAGCATAACAAAGTAAGGGCTTAACTGTCTGCATTAGGCTAGGTGAGGTAAAATCTTTCTTCATGTCATTCCTGAAATAGGTATATATAAATTTTGACCAGTCCGGAACAAAAAATAGATACATCCGAAAAAAGAAAACCCGCGGGTCTTATCCCCACTGCTTTTCAAATATTCCTGTCATTACTTTGGGGCGGTAACCACGTCAGTATAAAAGCTTCCCTTGAATATGGATCTCCTTTACAAGTTGGATGGATGAGATTTGTTCTTGGGGGAATGGTGACTTTTGTTTATATGCTACTGAGAAGGGAATCTTTTCTTGTTGCTAAAAGTGAAGTTCGTCCACTTTTAATAATAGGAGCTCTTTTTACAGTCCAAATTATGTTTATGAATGTGGGTCAACACTTGACCACTGCTGGTCATGCCACGGCTCTTAATTCAACGTATCCTATATGGGCAGCGGTTATAGCCCATTTTTTGGTACCCACCGACACTCTTACTAGATGGAAAGTGTTAGCAATTGTGTTGTCTTATATTGGAATTCTCACCATTGTTTTTGGAGATGCTGGTGTTGTCGTACCAGGGGTGTCCATAGAAGGTGACTTGATGAGTCTTTTGTCTGCCGTTTTGTTGGGATTACGATTGGTATTGATGTCTAATTTCGCCCAAAATATGTCTGAAGCAAAAATCATGTTTGGTCAGCTTGTTATAGGGATATTATTGTTTTGGGTTGGGAGCTTTATTTTTGAATCACCTCAGTATACGATCGAATTACGATTTTGGTTGGCACTTGCCTACCAAGGATTTGTGATAGCTGGGTTTGGTTTTCTTGCTAATGCATGGTTGGTAAAGAAATATTTGCCTTCAACAGTAACTTTCTATTCATTCATACAGCCGCCAGCGGGTGTTCTATTGGCTTGGTTGGTTCTTTCTGAAGATCCAGGACGAGGACTGTTAGGAGGTCTGGTATTTGTAGTTGCAGGCGCTATCACATTTGGTTCGGAATCATTTATTAAAGCCAGAAGAAGGGAGACTTTAGGATAATGAAGATAATTGATGTAACTAGTGAAGTTTTTGAGTGGGAAAGACCAGGTATTTGGAATGGGGGACATTTTTATGGGCCAGGAAGGCTTCATAAAGTTACTGTAAAAACAGATGAAGGCATTGAAGGTTTTGGTTGGAATGGGGGGACTGCAGCGGAAAGACCACTGAATGTCTTTCCTCCCTTTGTTGAGTATTTCCGTGATCTATTGATAGGGAGAGATCCTACAGAGACGAGGCAGATAGCAGAAGATTTGGGAGAAAAGCACATAAAAATATTGGGTCCTGGTGGAGTTAACACACAAGTTTTAGCCGCGATAAATATCGCTTGTTGGGATATAAAAGGTAAAGCATTAGGGAAATCAGTTCATCAGTTGTTGGGGGGAGCCCAAGATAGGATTAGAACATATATTGCTGGTGGTTATTATGCCGAAGGAAAAGGATTAAAGGAACTTCAGGATGAGGTTCTTTTCAATGTGAATGAAATGAATGCGGGGGCAGTGAAAATTAAAATTGGTGATCCGAATGAAGGGATCAGAGGTGATTTGCTCCGAGTTGAGGCTGCTAGAACTGCAGTGGGGGATGATGTCGTCTTGATGGTTGATGCCAATTGTGCATTAAATTTGGAGCAGTCACAAGAATTTGCGGAAGAACTTGAAAAGTTTGGGGTATATTGGTTTGAAGAACCTATGCCAATACATCGATATAAAGAACATGGTGTTTTGAAAAAGGGTTCCAACGTAAAAATTGCTACTGGAGAGAATGGATATCATCTGTCTCATTTTGAAACGCTTCTAAATTATGAAGGGGCAGATATTTTGAATGTTGATGTTGCAATTTGCCCAGGGTACGACATTGCTAAAGACATAACTGATTTAGCAAAGGAAAAAGGGGTATCTATTGCGCCGCATGGTTGTCAGGAGCTTCAACTGCCTCTTGCTGCAGGGATATCTCATGGAGAATTTTTGGAATATTATCCAGTAGCTGTTGACCCACTAAGAGCAGAGATGTTCATGCCTCGGATGGTCCCTGATTCTGATGGGTATGTTACTGTCCCAGACAGACCGGGCATTGGATTTGAATTGAATATGGATTTACTAAACAGATATAAATTGGCATGAAAAACTTTCCAATCACTGTGCATTATCTTGAAATATTTGCAAAGGAAGACATAAATCCAAAATCAGTTGTTAGAAGTGATCTAAAAATATCTAAAGTGAAAGAACCAGATCCTGAATTTGCGAGATGGTTTTATAGATCAGTTGGTAAGGAATGGTACTGGGTAGATCAGTATTACTGGAGTTTGGACGAATGGGAAAAATGGCTTTTAGGCTCATGTATATCTATGTGGACAATGGAACTTTCAAATAATCTTGCCGGATTTTATATGCTCGGTGCTCAAAGCGATTCCAATGTTGAAGTTGCATATTTTGGATTGCTTCCAAGTTATGTTGGGAATGGATTTGGAAGTCATCTTTTGACGAACGCATTGAATGAGGGATTTTCTATGGAAGCTTCTAGAGTATGGTTACATACGTGCAGTTTAGATCATCCATATGCTTTGGCTAATTACAAAGCCCGTGGGATGAAGGTGTATAAAGTTGAGGACGATATACAGCTTATCCCAGATTCTTGGCCTACACCTGATACGTTGACTTAATAAGTTAAGTTACTTTTTTAAGTTTGCTTAAGCTGCGGAGTTCTTTTGGTGGGTTCATGTGACTGCCTCTAATGGTATAAGAGACTTCACCAACATATATGTCTCCATGTGAATCTACGCCAATTCCATGAGGTGCTATAAATTTACCCGGTTCTTCTCCTTCTTCAGGATGTCCGATTCTTGCAAGCTTTTCACCTGAAGGGCTTATGATACTGATATTGTGTCCATGGTTAGGAGGAGTAGGATCTGCTTGTGTCATACCTGGTAGTTCACCAATATATATGTTTCCGTCTGGGCCAATAGTGAGACCATTAGGCATAAATATATTGTTCCAGACATCTAATACATTTCCATCTGTGTCAAATACTTGCACTCGATGTGCTTCTCGATCTGCAACTATGACTCTGTCATTATCATCTACGGCTATATTATGAGGTCTGAGGAATTGCCCAGGCTCTATACCTGGCTCACCCCAGGATTTTATATATTCTCCTGAGGGAGAATATTTGTGAACTCGAAAATTTCCATATCCATCGGTTATGAATATATCACCACTCTTTTTTGATACTGCGGCATGCGTAGGACGGTTAAAGGGTTCACCTTTCCATATTTCTGAGGATTGGCCTGGAGTACCTATTGTCATGAGTAGTTCACCTTCTCTGGTGAACTTGGTAATGGTATGTATTCCATCATCTGCACAGTAAACAGTATCATCAGGTCCTATTAGAATACCGTGGGTTCTATTGCTAAATATTCCCGCTCCAAATCCTCTTAAAAATTCGCCGTCTCTATTAAAAACCATTACGGGGTGTTCTGTATTACGGCTGAATGTATATATTTCGTCTTGTGAGTCTACTGCCACTCCAGGTGTTTCTATCAAAGTGGCCCCACTGGGTAGTGTTGGCCATAAATCTACGGCTTCATATTTGAAGTTGCCAGTTCCTACGGTAACACTCATTTTCTCTTCTCCATTATGAAAATATGTTTCTTAATGCGGAAGATAACATTAGGTAGAAATACAGTCAATTTTTGTTGAAATACACAAAATTAGCCTAGGGTATTAAATGTTGAAAATAGAACATAAGTTCTATTATAATTGTATTCTTAGGTTTGTATTAATGGAAATGTAGTTAATGATATGTCTAATAAAAATTCAAAAATAGGATGTCTTCTAATAACTCATTTTGGGGTTAAGGCTGAGATTAATAAAACACCTGAACTTTCTGATAAGGATATATTTTTATATTCTCAGGAATTACATCACTCACCTGTTGTTGAGGATTTTTCCAAGCGTATAAAAAATATTTCTAAGGGAGTCCCACTCTCATATGCATTGTCTAGATATCCAAAGTCTTTGAAATTTGAATTTGATCGTAAAAATTACGAGCAGATTTTTGCTTCAGTCATATCGAACGTCGCACGTATAACACCAAAAATTGAAAGATCAGAGTTAGGTGTCATTTACATAGATATTCAGGGGTTAAGTAGGATGTATGGAGGCGAAGCCAAATTAGTTACATCATTACTGGATGCTATTCCATATTTTCTAGAGCCAAGATTTGGGATTTCTGTGAATAAATTTTCAGCGTATTCTGCAGCACTTTCGTCTATTCCAGGTGGATCTACAAAAATATTAAATAACATAGATTCCTTTTTGGCTCCTTTTAACGTAGATATATTACCCATAAAAAGAAGCACTATTATTGATTTCCATAAATTTGGCATACATACAATTGGTGATATATCACGCCAAGATTATGGGTTGATTTATTCTAAATTTGGAAATGAGGGGTGTAGGGCTTTATCACTATCACGAGCAGAGAATAGTGATTATATTCATTCTGATAAACCCATCGAAAATATAAGTGAACGTGTATCGTTACCATTTCCAACTAACTCAAACTCTGTTCTTTTCACAGCGTTGGAACTGCTAGTACAAAAGTCTTTTATGAGACCTGTTTTAAAAGGTAGATATGTTAGAAAAATATCTATTTTATTTGAGCTTATTGGATTTTCAGTCTGGACCAAGGATTTAATTTTAAAAAATCCTCTTAAAAATTCGCACGATTTAATTTCATTAGTTAGATCAGAATTAAGAGACTTGAAAATACCTGGATTAGTCGAAGATGTCTCAATTACAATCTCAGATTTTGTTGGAGAGTACGGGGTGCAATATAAGGCTTTTATGGATATTCGTGATGATATTCGTGATAGGAAAAATAAATTGATCAAAACAGATCGCCATATCCGTAAAAAAATGCCTGCCAAAAATTCTCTTCATAAACTTTTGACCGTAAATCCAGATCACCCAATTCCTGAGAGAAGGGCAGTACAAGTTTCTATAGATCCAGAGACAAAATTCTCTGTTATGGCTATTAATATACCTAAAACAATTAAGGTCAGAGAATTAAGTAATATTCCTAAATTTGTATCTTTAAATGATGAGGATAATTTAAAAGTTAAAGTTTTAGATATTTGGAAAATTGACTTATGGTGGATTCAGAATCCAATTAGTCGTACTTATTACAGCGTTAGTACACCTGACAACAAGGTTATGACGATATTTAAAGATACTGTTGAAAAACGGTGGTACCGTCAAAATTACTGATGCAATTTAACTCTAAATATGTAGAACTACACTCTCATAGTTTCTATTCCTTTGGTGAAGGTGCGTCTCATATAGATGAGCTTCTTAATAGGGCTCATCAACTAGATTATCCCGCGATGGCTCTTACCGATTACAACATGTGCGGAGCCTTAGAATTTTCTAGGCAGTCGAATCATTTTGGGATAAAACCCATAACGGGTGCTGAAATCATTCTTGAAGACGACTCACATATAGTACTACTAGCTAAAAACAGGACTGGATATTCCAACATATCACAATTACTTACACTAGCTAATGGATCTGACCGAAGGGAACCGAGGTTAGATCCTAAGCATATACCTCAATATACCTCTGGAACTATATTACTGACGGGCTCACAAAATGGTCTAGTTTCAAATTCCATTAAAGAAAACAAAATAGAAAAAGCAAAATCGGTACTTAAAGAATTACGAGAATATTTTGAGGATAACTCAATCTACATAGAATTAAATCGCAATTTCATGCATGGTGACTCTAGTCGAGTCAATTCTCTGATTTCAATAGCATTAGATGTGGATCTTCCTTTAGTTGCAACCAATAATGTTCATTATCATATTTCTAACAGGTACAAGTTACAAAATGTGCTTGCTTCAATTAGGGGTAATGAAAGTTTAGATGGTTTGGCTCACACTCTTAAAATAAATTCTGAGTTTTATTTAAAATCAGAATTGCAAATGCATAATCTGTTTAAATCTGTACCAAATGCTCTTACAAATACACTTAAGATATCTAATGAGTGTGATTTTAATTTATCCTCGGATCTTGGCTATGAACTGCCCTCACCTAATGTACCGGATGGATTTACTCCTTTTTCTTATCTTAAGTATCTGTGTTATGAAGCTGCACAAAGGCGCTATGGAGAAGTTAGCAATTCTGTCGACAATAGATTAAAGGAAGAATTGAGGCTTATAAAAAAACATAATTTGGCAGGCTTCATGCTTCTCTACCGAGAAATTGTACTTATAGCACGAGATATAAGTATTGAGATGGGAAAGTCAGATTTAGAAGAGCCTATAGAAATTAGATCTCCAGGTAGAGGTAGAGGGTCTTCAGTTGCTATGTTGACAGGATATTTAATAGGAATATCTCATGTAGACCCTTTGCTATACAACTTAACATTAGAGAGATTTATTCCAGACGATTTAAAAACATTACCTGATATCGATATAGATTTTCCTAGGGCAATAAGGGAAAAATTAATACCTAGAATTCATGAATATTTTGGACCTCAATTTGCGGTTCTTACTGGGATGATAACTAGGTATAAATCAAAAGGTATTTTAAGAGATTTAGGTAAAGTTTTTGGAATACCCGATGGAGATATAAGCACCCTTTCAAGAAAAATTAATAATTCAGACCCTGCTTTATTAAAATCTGAAATGCTGTCTATTCCAGAATTTAAAAATGTTGTTGATTTACCGGAATGGGAAAATATTATTTCCCTGGCGCCTCAGCTTAAAGACGCTCCCAAAGCCTTAGGTCAGCATGTTGGAGGAATGATTCTTAGTTCCTCTCCTATTTCTGAGATGGTTCCTTTTAGAAGAAGTGCTTTAGATGGTAGATATATCATTGATTGGGATAAAGATAGTATTGCTGATGCAGGATTTGCAAAAATAGATATACTCTCTCTTCCCGTCTTGGATCAAATAGATGAAGCAATATTACTAATTAAAGATACAAAAAATGAATTAGTTGATATCAGTCAGATAGATCCGGAAGATAGTGATGTCTTTGACATGATAAATAGAGGATTATCAAAAGGAGTTTTTCTTCTTCAATCTCCTGCACAGTTAAAAATGGGCCAACGTCTTCTATCAAGAAATTTAAATGATCTTGCGTATCAAGTTGCTTTGATAAGACCTGGAGTGGGTGTTCAAGGTAATTCAGTTTCGCAGTTTGTGGATCGGTATAGGTATGGAACACCGTGGCAATATGACCACTATCTAGAAAAACGTGCTCTTGAACGAACTTGCGGAATTATTGTATGGCAGGAACAAGTGGTTCAGTTGATATCAGATATATCAGGAATAAGTCAGGCTGAATCTGATGAAATGAGAAGAGGATTTGCTAGATCTAACAATGAGAGTCTTATCAAAGGTTATTGGGATAGGTTTAAAAAAGGTGCGGTAGATAATGGGATTCCAGAGGAGATATCACATAAAATATTTTCTAAGATAAACGGGCAATATATGTTTCCAGAGTCTCATTCCCATGCTTTTGCTATTTCAGCATATCAATCAGCGTGGTTAAAAACTCATTATCCGTTAGAGTTTTATGTCAGCCTTATCAATAACCAACCTATGGGTTTTTATCCTTTGGAAACCCTTAAGCAAGATGCTAGGAAATTTGGAATTGATTTTTGTAATCCGGATATTAACCTTAGTCAAGATAAATGTACGATTGATGGCAATTCGCTTTTGATTGGATTGGAATTTATTAATGGTGTTGGAGTACGTAATGCTAAAAATATTTTGGATGAGCGTAATCTGCGAGGCCCCTTTGATTCTGTAGGAGATTTTGTTCGTAGGGTTCAAACAAAACCAGATGCAATTGAAGCACTAATTTTTTCTGGAGCATTTGATTTGATCGAACCCAATCGTAAGTTGGCCCTATGGAAATCAGGGCTTTACAAAGGCCCATCAGGACATCAGATAACCTTGCCGATTTCAATGGATGACAGCACCCCCGATTTAATGGATTTTTCCAATCATGAAAAAATGATATTCGAGTATGAGTTTATGGGTATGTATCCTAAAGGCCATATTATGGAATTTATTAGGCCTTTACTACCCAAGGATGTTTTGAGTACATATGAAGTCTATTCGATGGAGGAAGGTGAAATAGTATCTGTGTGTGGAATTGGGATTGCTAGGCAACATCCACGAGGTCATAAAGGAACTGTTTTTGTTACCGTAGAGGATGAATGTTCAGATGTTCAATTGATACTTTGGCCAGATATACATAAAAAATATATGGATGTTTTAAAAGATCCTATTATTTTGGCTAAAGGCAAAATATCACGGCAAGATGGTACAACTAGTGTGGTGGTATCTCATTTAGAAACGCTGGAACCTAAAAACGGGTTACCTTCTGCACATAATTGGCATTAATTTATGGGTAAATTTTTCTAGCCTGTTGCTAAAAGTTCTCTAACAATATTTCTTTCAAGCTCCAAACCTAACATAGTGGTTAGTTCTGTTCTGCCATGGTCTCCAATTGTGACTACAAAAGAGACTCCCAGTAACCTACCAATTTTAAAATCTATTACTGTTGTAGATAATATTCCTTCTTCACCTGATTGAACTGCTCTTATTCCAACGGCTTTATCGTAGAAATCGTCAATTTCAAGTTCCTCAACAGCTACCAATGTTTGATTTTCACCAACTTCATTACCTACGTTATTTTTGAATTGTGCTACAAATGTTTCTGTCATCCATTTTTCAGAATGTTCAGGATCTTTAAATAAGTGAGCAACAGTGGCGGCTACAATATCTGAACCGTCTTCACTTTGAGGTATAGCAGATGCAGAGGCGAATTCTCTTAAATATCCGGTGAGCCGACCGGCTGCGTCGTAGCTTTCTTCTGTATTACCAGGGAAACCATGGGATGCCATAGTTTTATTATCCAAAATGCTTTCTCTCAACAATGAGAACCCAGCAAGCTCTCCTGGAAGTTGATCTAATCCCAACGTCATATTTTGGAGTGATTCGCTTGCTAGTTCGTATGTTGCTTGGGCCAAAGAATTTGTCATTTTCTATTAATGCCGTTTCAGATAAACAATTCTAATTTGTTGTTCAAGTATAAACTGATTGTCTAGCTTCAAGATACCTTACAGACAATGTTAAAATTTTTCACTAATTCCCTAAGGCATTCATTTGGAATAAATAGGTATGTTTCATAAATTTGAATTTCAAAATAGAATCATAGCTATTGCTTTAGTTTCATTATTTTGTATTCTAGGTTGTAACCAGACTACAACTAATGAGTCCATTGGTCCTTTTGAAAACCAGGCAATCGTAGCTAGCCCAGGGTCTTCAGTAGCTCCGGGCAGTATTTTTAGTCCTCGCGTCCACCATACGGCGACTTTGCTAAGAAATGGCAAAGTTCTGTTAGTCGGGGGTGAATCCAATGACGGAGCGATAAACTCTCTCGAAATATATGATGTTGAAACGGGTACTTGGATTAAAGGGTCTTCTTTGCCTAGGCCCACGTTTGAACAAATATCTAATCTCATTGGTGAAGATTTGTTGATGATTGCTGGTGGCCACGATGGACAAAACCCATTAGCTTCCACGTTGATATATGATTCAAAAGTCGATGCTTGGACATCTTCACTTGATATGTCGGTGCCTAGAACTAAACATGTGTCCACTGTTTTGTCAGATGACCGAATATTTGTACATGGAGGACTCAACAATTCTGGGATCTTGCTTCATGCTGAAATTTATGAACCGGAATCAAAACAATGGATCTCTTCAAATAGCTCATTTTTGCCAAGAATAGGTCATTCTGCGACTACTCTAAATGATGGGAAAGTCCTCATTATAGGTGGTCATATATCAGAAGAAATATTGGAAGAAAATCCTGAAGATATCTGTCAATCCTTTGTACGAGACATATACGCAAGGACATCAGATAATCAGCATGACTGTAAAGATGGATGGTCGGTGACTGAAATTTATGATCCCTCTACTGACACTTCAAAAATATCAACCCCTCTAATAACTCCAAGATGGAAACATACCGCAACTTTACTTAATGATGGCAAAGTATTAGTGGTTGGAGGAACAAATAATTCCTCATCGATTTTGGAAGCCGAAATTTTTGATCCATCTACTGAGACGTGGACTGATGTGGGTCCGATGTTTCATCCAAGGAGTGGGCATACTGCATCTTTGTTGTCTGATGGCAGGGTTCTAATTTCAGGAGGCTTTACGTATGTACCAATTAGTTATGCCGAAATTTATGACGCAAAAGAAGGTTGGATTAAAACAGAAAATTTGATGGGTCCGAGATACATGCATTCGGCTGTGCCTCTGAGTGATGGTGAAGTATTAGTGATTGGGGGTAGGGCTGGGTTGTTTACCAATTTGACGAGAACTGAACTGTATGATTCGGATGCGGGTTCTTGGAGCGTAAAGGGCAATATGCCTATCGCTTTGTGGGATCATAGTGTGATTCCCGTAGATTGTAATAAGGTCTTACTGGTCGGGGGTAAGAAATCTGATGGCAGCCCTTCAGAGTCAACATATTTATTTGAGCCAACTACGGGAAGATACCAATCCATAGCAAAATTGAATGAACCTAGATTTGGCCATTCTGCTACTGGAATGTCTGGTGGTTCAGTAGTTATAGCCGGAGGTTCAACTGCTGAATTACTATTGTCAGATTCGGTTGAGATATTGAATTTTAGTGGGATAGATCATCACGTTTGGACTATTTCGGAGCCCATGCCGGCTTCTGTTGAGAGACATGCCGCAATTGATTTAGGAAATCGCAACTTACTGATTACAGGTGGGTGGGATGGTTCAAAAGCTGTGGGCCATATTTGGAATTTTGATGTAAGTAAGAATATATGGGAATCAGTGAATCATTTAGCCGAACCTCGTTGGGGTCATTCAATGGTATTGCTAGATGATGACACTGTTCTAATTTCTGGCGGCGTTGGACTGGATGGGTTTCCAATAACATCGGTTGAAAAATATGATCTGAAGGATTCTTCCATAAAGGCAATAGCCTCTATGGGGGAAGCAAGGGCTTCACACCGTCTATTGAAAGATTCAGATGGAGGTGTCTATGCGCTCGGAGGATATGGCTTGGATGGTAGATCTTTGTCTTCGGCTGAATATTATCAACTTGATTTGGATGAATGGGATAAATTGCCTGATATGTCAGAAAAGAGAGCAAAGCATACGGCAATAATACTTAGAAATCAGAATATTCTAGTGACTGGAGGCACTCGAGATTACAACATCCCTTCAGGCACGGCAGAATTATTTGATGTACGGACTGGCACATGGAGTTCAGCTGGAAGTATGAGGGAAGCAAGGATGGGACATGCGTCATATCAATACGATAAAAACGATAAAAGCCGCGGTAATGACTGCATAGAATCTGGGGAGGTTTTTATTATGGGAGGATATGGATTGAGTGCGATGAATTCAGTAGAGGTTTATGTCCCAGATGGTGGAGGTTGGTCTGCTTTTGAAACCATCGTACGAGATTTCGTAGATGTAAATATTACCGGTCTAGTAAAGGAAATATCTCAGATTTGGCGTCATTAAATTCGTTTAATTTAGTTTTTAGACGTTCGTTAGGTGATTTTCGTCTAATACTGGCGATATTATCAGGCATGATCGTAGCTACTACTCTGATTTCCTCCGCTCCTATCTACATGGACTCGATGGACCAACAAGGCATAAGGAAAAAAATAGATAAAGTTGTTCAAAACAGGTCCGAAAACTATTTAGCCTTAGATATGTCCATTCCTTCGCTTGTATTGAGTGAAGAAACCATCTCTAACTCAGACATATTGATCAGAGAAACTATCAATTCATATTGGGATGAAGCAACCCTGAATTTGAATCGGTATATCAAAACTAATGAGTTTAGTTTTTATAAGTCATTGAAGGAGACGTCAGGGGACCCAAAAGCTGATTTTGTTAGTTCGCAAGTTGGATATTTCCAAAGCTTTCAAACAATGGACCGGCAAATCACCTACATCACTGGGTTACCTCCATCTTCAGATTTTCAATTTCATCCCGACGGACCTTTACTTGAGGTTTCAATATCCACAGGCCTTTCAGAAGCACTTTCTATAGGGCAAGGAGATGTTTTCGTTGGGACACCTTTCCCTGATTCTAGAGTCAAATTAGGAGTAAGGGTGAGTGGGGTATTTGAGGCTAATGATTATACGGACCCTATATGGGGGGATGAAATAGAGAAATTCTTAATGCCTCTAATCCCCACAAACGATGAATCGGAAAATTCATACAGAAGGAGTAAAGAGCAGGAATATTATTTAGCTTTTTTCATATCTGAAAAAATTATGATGAATTCTGTGCCTCATGCTTATCCGGGTTCAATGGCAGAGGTGAACTGGAATCAGCAAATAGATCACCTAGTACTTAGGGATTGGACTAGGGATGAAATTACGGAGTCACTTGATGGTTTAGACGGATTTCTTACTAAGAAATTGAATGGATTTCAACTAAGGTCAGGTATTTTAATAATGTTGAAAGAGTATAAGACGCAAAGTCTTTTCTCTAGTGTACCTATCCTATTACTTTTGACTGTTACGGGTTCTGCGCTTTTATATTTTGTATTCATGATCAGTTCATATCTGGTACCGGCCAGGGAATCGGACATTTCTTTGGTAAAAACGAGAGGTGCCTCGACATGGACCGTATTAAGGCAATATGGTCTGGAAGGTTGCACCCTTTCTTTATGTGCAATTCTATTCTCACCATTTTTTGCCTTCTTTTTAGTGTATGTTGTGGGTCTACTGCCGTATTTTCAAGGAGCAACAGATGGTAATCCTTTACCAGTCACTTTCTCTATAAAGCCTTTTGTGTTCTCATCCACTTTCGGGGTATTGTGCCTAATTGCTTTTTTAATACCTCCAATCTTGAGAACATCGAGAGGGGTAATTGGGAGAAGACGAAAGGCAGGAAGGCCTGAATCCGTAACATTTATCCAGAAGTATTTTCTTGATATAGCTTTTTTGGTGATTTGTGGCCTACTACTCTATGAAATTAAATCCAGAGGACAAATATCTTCCGGAGGACTTGGAGACGGTACTGGGATAAATGAAGCCTTGTTTTTTACACCGGTTTTACTTTTTTTCTCGGTCAGTATTTTGTCTTTTAGGGTATTCCCTATCTTAGTTAGATTTATCACGGGAGAGTCACCAGGGTTAGTGTTGTTAATAGGTTTTTCAGCGGTGATTTTAGTTTTTTACCATATTGGGATCATGATATTTTCCGACTTAGATACATCAATACTGATGTTTAAATTCATTGCTTTGGTATTTTTGGTCGTTGGATTACTGTCGTTTTTGAAAACCAAAAGTAAATATGGTGATTCATTATCTGTTGGACTTTTTATCCTAATGTTGGTTGTCTGGGGCTTATATGTTGCTACCAAGGAAGGAGGACTACTCACCTTGCTTACAACATGGGTTCTGTTGCTACTAAGTGCGTTGGCAGCACTTTTCTTATTATTAAATCGCCTTAGAAAGTTTTTCCCACCATGGGTATCTTTGGTTCTCTGGAATATGTCGCGTAATCCTTTGCAGTACACCTGGATGGTCGTCTTATTGGTTCTATCATCTGGAGTATTGGTATTGGCTGTTACGCTCGGTTCAACTCTGGAAAAAACCTATCGAGAAAGAGTCTTCTACCACGTCGGGTCAGATGCAAAGATATCGATGTCTTCTGGAGGGTACGGATTGCAGCATTCATCCGTATCAGAATCATCTGACTTTTTTGAGGACCTGCCTGGAGTGAAAAATTCTTCGAAAGCAAAAAGAGGTGTGGGGCATTTGGGGGAAGGTATGGGATCTTTTGCGTTTAATTATTTAGCGATGGAAGCTGGCAATTTTGATCTATGGAGTAGAGAGGATTTTTCTCGGGAACCTATGGAAAGCCTAATGTCAGAAATTTCACATGAAATTCTGATACCAGCTTTGAAAATTCCTGAAGGGTCTACGGAAATCGGCCTTAATGTTAAACCAAATTCAAAATTTCCATTAATTTCGTTATGGCTCATTTTAAGAGATGCTGACAACAAATATAAAATCGTTACGTTGGGTAAACCCGAACCATATAAATGGTCCAAAAGAAAGGTTCCAATTCCTGATTCTTTAAATCAACCTATTCAGTTGGTCTCTATCCAATTAAGTGAACCAGGATTAGGTGCATCTGGAACCCCAGGAAACATTTTTTTTGATGATCTTTTCGTCACAATGTCAGGAAAAGAGGTTCTAGTAGAGAATTTTGAGACCTATTCCAATTGGTCCGTTATACCTACTGCTATTGGTTCAAGTGATTCAATTTCTCTAACAGAAGGAGCTTCAGTTTCAGGTCGACACGGATTTTCATATGACTTTGGCAAAGAGATGAACAATGGGATTAGAGGATTATATTGGGCTGAATACGGGTCTTATTTGCCAGTGCTGGTAAGTCGATCGTTCATAAAGGACAGTGGATTTACGGTTGATGACTATTTGTTGATGAACATTTCACAGGCCTTAGTAACAGGGAAAATAGTAGGAGAAGTGGATTTTTATTCCACTCTCGACCCAAATTTGGGAGCCTTCCTTATTTCAAATTTGGATGCTTTGATTTATTTCTCTTCCTTAATAGATATACATAAGAGAGATAGCGTGAATGAGGTTTTTATAAATTTTCACGATTCCGAGGAGAATACGATCCTTAATATAGAAGACAAAATTGGCACCGGATCAGAAATACAGACGACGAAAACATTGCTAGAAGATTTAGACAATGATCCGATAGTTTCTACTGGATGGAGACTGATGACTATGGTGTCAATCTTAGTATCAATTTATATAGCAGTCATTGGATATTTCATTCATATGGTTTTTCTATCTAATCAGGTTAAATCAAGAATGGGTACTTTAAGGTCAATGGGAATCACGTTAGCCCAGAGTTTTAAAATGATTTTCGTTGAACAAGTTTTCTTGATTTTTATTGGGATCGGATTAGGAAGTTGTACTGGAATCCTGATGACCCGATTAATGGTTTCGGAAGTAATGACAACTGATACTGGAAGGCCGGTGATTCCCCCACCAATCACCTCAATTGACTTTGCTCCTTTGATTATCAGCTCTGTGGTTTTCTTTATCTTGTTTACCCTTATGGTGATATGGATTAGTTTTCATTTTTTTAAAATCAATCTTGGAACTCTGTCCAGGTTGGAAGAATAGGAAATGTATATACAACGATTTGAAACAATTTTCAGAGTTTGGCCTCTAATTCTTAAGAGACTGATAGTGAATTGGAGAACCTTGTCGACTGTGGTAGTTGGAGTTGTGTTGGCTTGTTCAATAATGTCAGGAACGGTGATTTTCTTTGATTCCCTTAAAGAGATCGCTCTCGACGACTCTCTGAAATCTTTGAATGACGAAGATACTAATATATTAATTCAGGCTGAAAAAGGTCCTACCAATTATCTCGAAGCCTCAAATTTAGATAAGAGAGTTCACTCTTTTTCTGAGGGACTTTTCGGTGCCCACATTCGTGATGTTTTGCATGGGGCAAGAACTTCGACATTCTTTTTTAGTCGTCCTGGTCAGGAATTGGATGCAGGTAAAGATAATTCACGTACCTATTTTGCCTATCTCCCAAAATTGGACTCTCAAGTGACAATTGTCGATGGCGTTTATCCTGGAGAATTAGAGCAAAAGTTAGGAACTAATCGAGCTTCAGTCATTCAGGTGCTGATAGATGCTAAACATGCTTCGTTGTTTGACCTTAGGGTGGGCGACCGTATATCTGCAGTTCCATATTGGAATGACTCAGTGGATCACATTACAGTGAATATCGCAGGAGTTTTTGAA
>RQOP01000090.1 GCA_008373095.1 SAR202 cluster bacterium
AAGGTGATTAATGTAATCGAATCCATTTCTTCTTCAAAGGTATCAATGTCAGAAATTAAGCTAATACCTTCCAAAAACCCCACAAGACCTTCTAATGCTGGAACGGAGGAATATTCCCGAGAAGAATTTCTATACTCTTGTACGTTTTCCATTCGTTCTTCTGCATTCTCATCTGTTTCAAGATATTTTCTGTACCCAGTTTCTGACACTGTGAGATCTATCAGTTGCATAATATCTAAGTTGGTAGCAGAATTTTTGAGCTGGTCAATGCATGAGATGAATTGATTTAAAGAATTCATAGCGCGATTACCTAACTGGTGAGAGACGTTATCTCCTGACGTTATTGAAATGATAGATTCATACAGGGATTTATTATTTTGTCTTGCTATTCTATTGACCTCAGATAATGTTCTTTGGCCAATTCCCCTAGGAGGTACATTAACTATTCGAGAAAGACTTATATCATCTTCTGAGTTGAGTATTAGTCTAAGATATGAGGTTATATCCTTGATTTCACGCCTGTGATAAAACTTGATTCCACCGACTATCTGGTAGGGCACTCCGAATCTCTGGCAGGCCATCTCAAAGGACCTTGATTGGGCATTTACCCGGTACATGACCGCAAAATCTGATAAAGAATGATCATCATTATCGACGTGTCCTTGTATTTCTTTTATTACTTTTCTCGCTTCTTCTTCTTCGTCGTAGGCTTCATCGATGGAAATTAAGCTACCTTTTTGGTTAGTGGTCCATAGGTTTTTATCGACACGCTGTGCGTTTTTCGTAATTATATTTTTCGCTGCGTCCAGTATGTTTTGAGAAGAACGATAATTTTGTTCCAAAGGTAAGATTTTTGCTTCAGGGAAGTCACTTTGGAAACTCAATATATTGCGAATGTCAGCATTGCGCCATGAATATATTGATTGATCAGGGTCGCCCACCACACATAAGTTTCTTGAAGTTTCGGATATTATTTTGGCAATGGAATATTGAGCTATATTGGTATCTTGAAATTCATCCACCATGAAGTAATGGAACTTATTTTGATATATTTTTGCGGCATCTTTGAATTCTGTTAGCAGTTGGTGAGTTTTTAGTAGTAGATCATCGAAATCCAACGCTGAACCCTGACTCAATATTTCGTCGTATCTTTCAAAAATCTTGCTGACTACCTCTTCGTAATAATTGGATTTTTGGCTATTAAAACCTTCAAAGTTCACCAGTTGGCTTTTAGAATTCGAAATGGTTGATAACACAGTTCGCGGATTAAATTGTTTAGGATCTACATCCACGTCTTTCATACTTTGTTTTATCGCTGATATCTGGTCGTCGTCATCATAAATGACAAAGTTATTGGAAAGACCTAGGTATTCTCCACTCCTTCGAAGAATCATTGAACAGAAGGAATGAAATGTGCCTACCGTTAATATTTTTGCTTCGTTTCCTAAGAGTGGAAGGAGCCGATCTTTCATTTCCCGCGATGCCTTATTCGTAAATGTCACGGCGCCGATGTTGTATGGACTCACTTTTTTATTGAGAACAAGGTGTGCAATGCGATTTGTTATTACCCTTGTTTTACCGCTCCCTGGCCCAGCAACTATAAGGACCGGTCCGTCTACAGACTCCACCGATTCACGTTGTGCGGGATTGAGTTGTTCTAGAAAATTAGTAGTCATTGTTTGTGTGGAAACTATAGCACATTAGTTCTGGTGTTGGTCGTCTATTGCTGGTAAGTAAAAATGGGATTTGAATTAGTGATTACGCGAGTCTCCGTATTTAAATGTTCTCTAGTGTATTTGGGCAACTGGAACATGCTTTGGTGAGAAATTCCATCGTACATTTTTAGGCCGTCGATATTAAGGGTTTTTAAATTAGAGTTGATATTCTCCACCGTTTTAGCGGTAGGGTTTATTCTTTCACTGGCTGTCACGAACCCCCAAGTAGAACCGAACGAAGGGACAAAAATTTCGTATCCGCGGCAAATACTAAAAGCCTGTGAAAGCGTATTTGCGACGGCGGTAAAACATTGTTCTGAAAAAGAAGGTCCGGTCGCCCCTGCTTGTATCACTAAAATTCCATCGAGTTTCATTCTACTTTTGAGCAAAAGAAAGAACTCTAGAGTGAATAGTTTATAGGCTGGGCCATATTCCAAGGGGTCTGGAACATCTATGATTATCACGTCATATTGTTTATTCGATGAATCAACAAATTCTAAAGCATCTGCGAAATCTATTTTGAGTCGAGGGTCTTTAAATGCATTCATGTGATGGTTAGGCAAAAATTCTTGGCATAGCTCAACCAACTTCTGGTCTATGTCCACCATCGTAACTTCCTCGACATTTCGATACTTTAAAACTTCTCTGGCTGTAGCGCCTTCACCTCCCCCTACAATTAGCACATTTTTTGGATTTTCATGAGACACCATTGATGGATGTACCAATCCTTCGTGATATACAAATTCATCAAGTTCTGTGGATTGGGTTTTGCCATCTAAAATAAGAGATCGACCAAAGCATTCCCCTTCTATGATCATCACATGCTGAAATTGTGTTTGTACTTCACAGATGATAGAGGTGATCCTTTCTGCCTGTATTAGGCCTGTGCTGATCGGTTCTATGTGCCATTCAGGTGATGAAATTTTCACTTATCGCCGTCCTCATTGGATTGACCTTGTCGTAAACCTCTTTCTATCAAGTTTGAGAAAGAATCCGTTGATTCCAATCTTTCTTCTATGATTTGGGAGGCTGTTTCCAGGTTAAAGTCGTCACCGCATGAGAATATATCTACTGAAGCATAGGAATATTCCGGCCATGTATGGATGCAAATATGGGATTCTGCTATTGAAACTACACCGGTGACTCCAACTGGGTGGAATTTGTGGAAGGTTTCTCCTATGATCGTGGCACCAGCTAAATTAGCCGCTTCTTTTAAAATATCTTTTATGAGGTCAATATCATCAAGAAGATCAGGGTTGCAATTTTCTAAATCTAATAGAATTTGTGTGCCGAGAGACTTCAATATTAATGTACCTAAGGGTTGGAGTTGATCCAAAATAGTAAATTTCTTTTAGATTGAAATTATACAAGGCTTTTAGTTTATATTTCACTTTGATTGACCGATTCACTGATGCTCCCATATCCTAGGCCAAGGTTCTTACAGGAGGTAGTCATTTGCCAACAGAAATCAATGTTCGTGTTCTTCTAAAATCTAGGCCTACGGGATTTCCTGTAGAAGATGATTTTGAGGTTGTCGAGTCTCCCATACCTCAGCCTCAACAGGGAGAAATTTTACTCGAATCAATGTGGCTGTCTCTCGATCCATATATGAGAGGTAGGATGAATGATGCTAAGTCGTATGCT
Source organism: SAR202 cluster bacterium (assembly GCA_008373095.1). Classification (GTDB taxonomy): domain Bacteria; phylum Chloroflexota; class Dehalococcoidia; order Lucifugimonadales; family UBA826; genus UBA11996. The sequence continues at coordinate 3,360 of RQOP01000090.1, forward strand.
CCGTCCGTAGACATAGGTGAGCCTATGGTCGGGGGAGCAGTAGCGAAAGTTGTGGAATCCCGATCTCCATTGTTCAATCCTGGGGATATAGTTGAAGGCCGGTTTGGTTGGCAGAGTTACGCCATATCAAACGGGATCGCTGTTCGTAAGGTTGATGAGTCCTTGGCGCCGGTGCAGACTGCTGTAGGGGTTCTGGGTATGCCGGGATTGACGGCATACTTTGGTTTTTTGGATGTTTGTGACCCGACCCCTGGAGACACTGTGGTGGTTTCTGCAGCTTCTGGTGCTGTTGGTCAAATAGTCGGACAGATAGCCAAAATAATGGGATGTAAGGTTATTGGAACGGTGGGATCAGAACCCAAGGCCAAATTTATTGTGGAAGAGCTAGGGTTTGATTATGCCATTAATTACAAAACCTCTGATGTTGCCCAGTCATTGGATAACCTTTGTCCTGAAGGAATCGATGTATATTTTGATAATGTTGGAGGTATTGTTACGGATGCTGTGATGGATCGAATAAACATTGGTGCGAGGATAGCGATATGTGGCCAAATATCGCAATATAATCTCAAAACCCCTGATTTGGCTCCTAGGAATCTCGGTCTTCTGACGAGGTCACAGGCCAAGATGGAAGGGTTTTTAGTTTTCGCATATGAGAGCAGATACGACGAAGGTATCGCTAGAATGGCCGCCTGGATCAAAGAAGGGAAGCTTAAATATAAAGAAGATGTTGTAATTGGACTAAAGAATGCTCCTAAGACGTTTATCGGCATGCTGAATGGTGAAAATTTTGGAAAAACTCTGATAAAGGTTGCGGAGTGATGTATGCCTGATAATCTCAGCCCTTCAATCCTTAAATTTCGGGAAGAGTTTTCGGATTTCTTGATGAATAACCGCCAACTTCCCGAGGAAGAACTTAGGAAACTAAGTCTACGTGAAGGATATTACCGAATGTCTCAGCCGGTGGGTTTGGGTGGACAAGGGGCCTCACCAATGCAAATGGTGGTTGCACGTGAAACCATTGCCAAGCTAGGTGTGTTGTCGCCTACTTCTGTTATTGGACCAGAACCCGGACTGTTATCTGAAGTGGAAGGATCTCTTAAAGCTGATTATTTGATCCCTCTACTTGAAGGCGAGAAAAAAGCATCTTTTGCGTTTACAGAATCAAAGTCAGATTCCCCTACCGTGGCAGATTGGGATGGTGATGACTTAGTCGTTTCAGGCCGGAAGTCGTACGTCTCAGGGGGACATTTGTCCGATTTTATGTCTGTTGTTCTAACAGTTGATTCAAAAAAAACCACAGATAAAAATGGCCCAGCAGTTGTTATTGTTGATTCTGACTCGAAGGGAATAGAAATGGGGGAACCATTCTATAGTTTGGATGGTAGTTCTCACGTAGAAGTTGAATTTAAATCAGTCAAAGTAGATGCCAAAAACGTAATTGGAGAAATTGGTCAAGGAATTCCTAGAGCTTTAGGAAATATAATGCAGGAAAGGATAGAGCAGGCGGCAACTTCAGTAGGGTTGGCCTTGTACGCTTTAGATGTGGTGACCTCCCATTTGAAAAAGCCTCATAGATCAGGAGGAACCCTTTCTGACCTAGAAGGCGTGAGACTTAGGTATTCTGATATGCGAATTAATAGTTTTGCTGCAAGATCTGTTTTGTATAGGGTAGGACGGCTTTTAGATTCAGGGGATGAAGCTATAAATGAAGTTACTACGGCGAAAATATTTTGTACCGAAACAGCGTCCTCTGTTGTAGATACAGCGGTTCAATTGGTTGGTGGTCAAGCCTTGATAAAGGGTCATCCCTTAGAAGAGATATATAGAAAGATGCGATCAATGCGAATAGCGGGGGGTGCATCTGATGTATTGAGGCTTAATCTAAGTAAAGGAGTATTTGAATTTGATTCTGGGACAGTCTAATGGGAAGACACCCTAGCTGTTCACGAAATACTCCTTTCTTTTAAGGTTCAGTAGATAGTGAAACTGTTCAAAATCCCCGATTTTAGAAACTGATTCGATGAATTCTCCTAAGGTTGAGTAATAATCTCTCAATTCCCTTAAGTCCGATCCGATTGGGCTTATTGATGCGGGTCCTTCAGCATAGTTTCCGCGAAAGGCAAAGTAGGCTTGATTCAGTTTTCTGATGTTGTATCCCCCTAGTTTTAAATTCCATAATTGTTTCCTCATATATTTTTCAGCCTCTTCAATATTGCCATTTTTAAGCATTTCCTCAACATTAATTCTGGTTTCCCGCAGTATTGTGAATAAATGTGGATTACTTGAACTAAAAGTGTCGTATTTGTAGGCATTTTCTATGTCATTGCCGAGTATTATGAAGGCTTCATCGCCTAGTTCATTTCCTACCAAATCTGCTGCGGTCTCATTCAGTATTTGCATGTTTTGGGAATCCCACATATTTCTTCCCAAAGGTTTCAATATCCAGTAGTTGTGTAGCCATTCGTGGGCTGCAGTTCGCATTATTCGCCGGAGACTGTCCTTGTCCGACACGATAGCGGGATAGGTTCCCAAACCGGCAAGATCGTCGACAAGTGCTGATGTGTTCTCATACAACTCTGCCCTGTTTTCAATTTCGGCACGCTCGGACCATTCCAATTTAGGATTTATTAGTTTGCTGCCAGACATCGCAATCTTGTCTCTTCTAGAGGTAATTAATATATGGGGTGGGTCTCCCAATCTAAAATCTGTAGGGGGTAAAAGTATCCCGAAAGTGAGACCTAGGCCATGGTTATTAGCGGCGGTACTCACAGCAGATTCAATAGCTTCTTCAGCTCTGCCACGCAGTTGCTCTCTTTTTCTGCTTAGCCGGACAATTTCCTTGTTTTTAAGGTCGATATAGTTTTTGGAAGCCGAATCTAATAGGTGGGTAGCAGTGGCCACATCTGTTAAATTATCCCGTTCTTTTTCCAGTTGTAATGTTGTTGATAGGTACTCATGTACTATGGCGTTTCGTTCAAAGTCGTCAGGCTTATTTCCTGGGTACAATTCCCATAAAAGGTGGGTCCATTTTAAGGGAATGTGTCTTAATTCCCATTGAACTATGGAGAAGGAATGAGACCCTGCAGCATAATCCGCTTGTGTGAAATGATACTCATCATTTCTTGTGGATAGGAGAATTAATATCCCGATAGCCACAAAGAAAAACTTTCTTTTCCTCGTGAAAGCCATTACTTGGATTGTTTGATTAGAGGAATTTTCAAACTAGCGCCCACGAAGGTATTGAACTATTGGCATTAGACCTTAATTGGCCTTTAATTTTGCGATAATTGGGAAACACTTCATTAAGTAAGGACCAGAAATTGGGGGAGTGGTTCATT
>RQOP01000091.1 GCA_008373095.1 SAR202 cluster bacterium
GTGTGAGACGGTGTTGGTATCTATGGCACAGAGTGGTCGTAACAGGGTAGGTGAGGAAACAGGTAGAATTGGTGATGTTTCCGGTCAATCAGGAGGCAGAAGAGATAATTCATTTCCAGGACAATTCGAATCGATATATGGTGTAGCTGGACCTACAACTCAGTTTGGAATGGGTGTTCTTCGATATATGAAGGAAACTGGATTGAGCCATGAGCAATTGGCATCGGTTCCGGTGGCACAGCGAAAATGGGCTAATAAGGTTCCCAGGGCGATGTATGGGGACCTTATTACGACTGATGACGTGTTCAATAGTAGGATGATTTGCTACCCCTTTCACCTTCTTGAATGTTGTCTTGTAACCGACGGGGGGGGTGCCCTGATAATCACCAGTTCTGAAAGAGCTAAAGATTTTCCTACCAAACCGGTTTACATTATGGGAACCGGTGAATCCGTCGAAACTCCGGTGGTAAGTCAAATGTACGATATGACAACCTCAGCAGCTTTTAAGACGTCTAGTAAAAAGGCCTTAGAGGAGTCCGGTATAACGCACAGCGATGTAGATCATTTAATGGTATACGACGCCTTTGCTCATTTACCAATATATGGCCTAGAAGATTTGGGATTTGTAAAAAGAGGTGAAGCAGGGGCATTTATTGAGGAAGGTAATACTTCTCCTGGAGGGAAACTTCCCATGAATACAAATGGAGGAGGACTTTCTTACACGCACACAGGGATGTATGGGATGTTTGCTATACAAGAATCCGTAAGACAGGTGCGAGGAGAAGCTGCTCATCAAGTTGACGGAGTTAAAACTTCATTTTGCCAGGGAGTTGGAGGAATGTTTATGGCAGCTGGAAGCCTTGTGTTTACCAACGAAGAGCCGCATAAGTAAAAGGATAATACTTTTAATATGACTGATATTTTGTGTTACAACGACAGTTATTTACAGGATTTTGAGGCAATCGTTACTGATGTTGTAGGGACGGGGATAGTATTGGATAAAACAGTGTTTTACCCAGGAGGCGGTGGGCAGCCTTGTGACACTGGCACAATAAAATGGGACGGTGGGTCAACTGAGATTTCTAAGGTTTCGAGGGTCGATGGCAAATTAGTTCACAAGGTGGAAGACTCGATGCCGGATGTTGGGGAATCTATAACAGGAGTAATTGACTGGGATAAAAGGTATCAACTCATGAGAACTCACACTGCTTTGCATATTTTATGCGGGGTTGTTTGGAGGGATTATGCGGCTCAAGTGACTGGAGGGAACATGACTCCTCTACAAGCTAGGATGGATTTTGAACTTTCTGAGATGTCCTCTGGATTTGCTTCAGAAATTGAAAACCTTGTAAACCAAGAGGTGCAAGCAGAAAGAGATATTAAAGTCTTTAACCTGTCTAGAGAGGAAGCTTTCAAAATCCCAGATTTGATAAGAATGAAAATAAATAAATTGCCTGATTCTATTTCGGAAGTACGAATAGTCGACATATCTGGTTTAGATCTCCAGGCAGATGGCGGAACCCACGTTCACAATACACGGGAAGTGGGCAACATAAGGGTGATAGGACATGAAAGTAAAGGTCGTATTAATAAGCGGTTGCGGATTGCTGTAGAAGATTGAAAAGGTTGATACCTAGGCTTTAAAAAGCTAGTATCTCGGAGCGGAAATATTTTGCAGTATGCGGAAGGTATGATTTACCTAAACAACTAGGAGAGAAATAATGGCATTTGAATTTCAAAATATATTGGCAAACCACATTCCGGAGACTTCTAGGGTCACGCCGGCAAGGAAAGGTAAGTACGATTTTGCAGTTGCTTACCCTGACCCTGTGTCTTTGCCACATACTGAAATTTTGGAATGCCTAAAAGAAGCGTTAGAAGAATCAGGTTCTGAGTTGGCTGTTTATCCACATCCTCAGGGGAACACCCCCCTCAGGCAATATATCGCTGAAAAAATTGGAAGAGATCGCGATATAAATGTCTCGGAAGATGAAATTATTTTGGGGAACGGCTCAGGCCAGCCAATAGACATGATATGCGCAGTACTTCTGAATCCAGGAGATATAGCAATTACTGACAGCTTTGTTTACGGCGGCACCTTGAATACTCTTCGACGACATTTTGCTGATATAAGAGGCGTCGATTCTGATGAAAAAGGCATGGACCCAGAAAAATTAGACGCAGTGATAGGGGAGGCTATTAAATCGGGACGCAAACCAAAATTTGTTTATCTGATTGCTACTTTCCAGAATCCCCAAGGTTGGACCATTCCTGAAGATCGAAGAAAAGAATTACTGGCTGTAACTCAAAAGCATGGAGTGCCCATATTAGAAGACGATTGTTACGCTGATAATAGATACGATGGAGATCTCCCAACATCGATGGCAAACCTCGACGATACTAACAGCGTAATGTACGTAGGTTCCTTTTCAAAAACTATTGCCCCGGGTATGAGCTTGGGCTATATGACGGCTCCTAAGTTGATACTTGATAGAGCTATGGGCGTAAAGAGTGGGCGAGTAAGTGAATTTACAGCTATGGCGGTCGAAAAATACGCTAGAAAATATCTTGATTCTCATATTGAAGAAATAAATAGCATACAAAGGACAAAAAGAGATGCTATGTTGGCATCCCTGGGTGAAAATTTTGGTACAAGTGCAGAGTGGAGTAATCCAGATGGAGGGCTTTATATTTGGGTAAAATTGAAGGAAGGCTCTGACATCGTCGCCCTAAATGAAAGGTCTGTTTCGGAAATTGATGTTGGATTTCATCCAGGGACTAACTACTCACCTACTGGTAAAACTGGCCAGGACCATATAAGACTTTGTTATGGGTATAACGAACCAGAAGATATCACTGAAGGGATCAGCCGACTTGCTAACTTCCTGCACAAGGAAGGCGTATTAGACTCCTAGAAACCGGTTGGGTCTGTTTAATTCCTGCTAAATTTGAATAGCAAGTCCATATTAAGAGTGCTCGTTAGACTTCGAGCTTCTCTTTTCAGTAATATTAGGCACAGCTCAATTCTTTTTGCGGCGGATGATTCTTCTAGAATCTCTTGGCGTATTTTGTTGGATCCTTGAAGTAATTGGCCTAGAAAGAAAGATAATTTTTCAGGTTCACTTGGGATTGGTGTTTCAGCAGCCCTAACCCAGCCTCCATTAAGATTCACAATCGATTTTAAATGACTAGCAGCAGCTGTTTGGGCATCTTGCTTGGATTTTTCAGTAACTTCCTCAGAGCTGTCTCCCGGGTGTGTTTCAACTAATGCTTCGAGGTATGCCTTTTCTTCGATTAATTCTAGTATTGTGAATCTAGTTTCTCCCACAGCGGTCAGATATAGACGATTTTGAGAAATTTCTCTCATTTGTGTTATTTTCGCCAGGGTTCCTACTTTGTGAGGGACTGCTGCACCGCCGACCTCTTTTCCCTCCTTGATTAGCACCACGCCAAATTTTGAGTTGGATTCTAAGCAGTCTTGGATCATGGAATGGTACCGGTCTTCAAATATTTGAAGCGGTATTGTTCCCCCAGGAAAAAGCACGGTACTCAGGGGGAATAAGGGTATTTTTTGTGTTTCCCTGTTCATGCTTAGATCCTCACGGTTCATGTATAAGCAAGTTGTTATTCCGACGGATTTATTACGATGTATTATAGTTGTATTATTCGAATATCGGTAAGATTGATCTAATTTACAGTGGTTGGTAGGCTTAACATTGATATGTCTATGGAATCATTAACATTTCTAAGTAAAAAAATGCGGAGGCCAAATGCACGAAGTATTCAGTGATGCCATTGAAAGACTGAGCAACGGAGAAAAAGTTGTTGTCGCCACGGTCGTTCGTACAAAAGGGTCTACTCCCCAGAAACCTGGAGCTAAGTTGATTGTAAGAGAAGATGGTTCCGGTGCAGGGACGCTTGGGGGAGGATGTGTGGAAGGTGATATTTGGTTTGCTGCTAAACAATTAATGCAAGATGGTGGAAGTACTGAATACCGAGAATATGAGCTAAACGAGGATTTAGCGGCTGACGACGGATTGGTCTGCGGGGGAACAATGTATTTCCTAATTGATCCTGTTTATTCGCCGGATGCATATTTACCTTATGCTTCCGAAATAGATAAAGCTTACTCAGGTGAAGGAGCAGTGGCCTTGGCTACAGTTGTTAAGAGTGGGAGTGATGGGAATTCAAGAATCGGTGATAAATTGTTTGTGAGGGAAAACGGGGAATTTGAAGGCTCTATAGGTAATGAAAAAGAAGATGAGGATGCAAAAAATAAAGCTTTTGAGCTTATGATCCATGGTCGCAATGAGTACGTTAAAACAAACTCAGGAACCGAATATTTTATTGAGGCATATACTACCCCACCTCAGTTGGTCATTTGTGGTGGTGGACATGTTTCACGGGCTTTAGCTTCACTGGCAAAGCCTTTAGAGTTTAGGCTTTTTATCACAGATGACAGAGAAGAATTTGCAAATCCTGATCGATTTCCCGAGGCGGATATAATACTGTCTGAAACTCCTGAGGTTGCACTTCCAAAATTACCAATAAATCCGAACACCTTCATAGTAGTGGCTACAAGAGGCCATCGTTATGACAATGTTGCTTTGCTAGCTGCTGCAAAAACATCTGCAAAGTATGTTGGGCTGATGGGCAGTAAACGGAAAACTATTCTTATTTACGAGGATCTCATTCGGGAAGGCCTTGAATATGAGCGTCTAAATGAAATCAGGTCACCAATTGGACTAGATATCAGGGCTCGAACACCAGAAGAAATTGCAGTCAGCATTATGTCAGAGATTCTTATGTTCCGGCTTGGTGGTTCGGGTGCCCCCATGAAATTGGACAAAAAACAAATTGATCGCATTAGAAATAAAGTAGATAGAGATTCGAAGAGCTTTGTAGAAGCCACCTAGGTTATATATTGTCAATCACGGGTATTTTGACCGCCGCTGGGTTATCTACCAGAATGGGTGCCCCTAAAGCCCTCCTTCCCTGGCGGAATACTACTTTGATAAAACACCAGATTGGGTGCCTACTTGGTGGAGGATGTGATCATGTTGTTGTCGTTTTAGGACACGAATGTATGGATATATCTAGGGAAATCGAGACAGGGTTTCCGGCGGGCGCTCCAATTACTATGGTCTGTAATATTGAATACGAGTTGGGAAGGGCTACCAGTATTAAGGAAGGGATACTTTCCGCCCCTTTCTACTCCAGCGGATTTTTGCTTATTGCTGTTGATCAGCCGACAGAAAATCACATCGTTTCAAGGATCATAGAGGAACATGGGTCTGTTGACGCTTTCATAACCTCCCCGAGGTACAAGGGTCAGGGAGGGCATCCAGTTTTATTTTCTAGTAAATTAAAGCCAGAATTGTTGAATATTGATGACGATACACAAGGGTTGAAACCTGTATTTGAGAATTATAGGTCAGTTTTGAACCGTATAGACTTTGACACACCCTTAGTTAGACTTGATTTAAATGATTACGAGACCTATTTGAAAAATTACAATTTGTTCTCTTAGGATGCGTGAAAATGTGGGTTATTTTCCTTTATTCGACCCACTTACTTATGGCCTTATCCAACCTCAGATTTAATTCTTCGTGGTCTTTTCCTAACGTACTTATGCTCTCCAGATCGCCGTTAGTTGAAGCTTCCTCCAGTTTTTCTTCTAATTCTGCAATTTGAGATTCTAAATTAGCTATTGAATCTTCATGATTTTCTTTCTTTGAGCGAGTGTTATTTCGTGGTTTAGATTTTTTATGATTGGTTTTGGATTTTGGTTTTGGTTTTTGAGGTGCTGGTAACTGAACTGGTCTATTATCTTCTGAAGGTTGAATTATTGGATTGGATTCAGACAACAGTTCTTGGTAAGTCCCTTCAAAATGGCGTACTGATCCATCTTCAATAATGAGAAGATTGTCTGCTAGAAGAGATATTAAATGACGGTCATGCGAGACAAACATTGTTGTGCCTTCAAAACCTTTTAACATGGATTCCAGAGCCTCCCTGCTCAATATGTCAAGATGGGTAGTAGGTTCATCTAGTACCAAGACATTTGGCTCAGTTATCAATAGCCTGCTCAAGGCTAATCTCCCTCTTTCACCTCCACTTAAAGAAGACACTTGATCGTAAATCTCTTCTCCAGTAAAAAGGAATCGGGCAAGAAAACTTCGTGCCTCTCCTATGGAAAGATTTTTAATTTCCAGCAGGGCTTCGAGTACTGTTATATTGTCAGCAATCTCATCTGAACCTTGTCTAAAATATCCGATCTTGACGTTATGTCCCAAGTTGGATGATCCTGATAAAGCTGGTATGTCACCAATAATTGTTTTCAACAAAGTGGTTTTACCTATTCCATTGTTTCCAATTATTGCTGTTGTGGTTCCACGCTCTATTTCAATATCAGGTACGTCAAACAGCTTAATTTGATTGCCTTCGTTTGAAAATCCTACGTCCAAGCCGTCAGTGCTAATCACTGTTTGCCCAGTACGGCTTGCAAAACTGGAAGATATGGAGACGGTTTGGTCATTTGAAGGAGCATCCATTCGCTCGATTTTATCGAGTCTTTTCGCTCTACCTCTTGCTTCTTTAGATCTTTGGCCGGCGTGGTATCTGGCGATGAAATTCTGTTCTCTTTTGATATATTCCTGCTGACGTATGTATTCTTTTTCAAACCGTGCATCCTCTTCTGATTTGAGGGTTTTATATTTGGAATAATTTCCGCGGTAAGATTTGAGCTGGCAATTATCTATCTCCCATATTTCAGAAGCTACTCGATCCAGGAAAAATCGATCATGGGAGACAACCATAAAAGCATTTGAGGACCTGTTCAAAAAATCTTCAAGCCACTCAAGCCCCTTAAAATCAAGATAATTTGTCGGTTCATCTAATACCAGAAGGTCAGGATCGGCTAGTAAGGCTGTTGCTAAAGCCGCTCTTGTCCTTTCTCCTCCACTTGCATCTGATACTAGTGTTGCGAGGTTTGTGTCGCTTAATCCTACACCTTCGACAACTCGATCCATCCTATTCTGATAATCATATCCACCTAATGACTCATATTCATCTAGAAAGTCTGAATATCTTTTTTCAGCCTGTGATCGTGCAGTTCCCTCAGATTCTTGGATTGCGAAAGCACTCGTCTCCATATCTTTTTCGAGTTGGACTAGGTGCTCAAAAGCTTTACTAATTTGGTCACTTAATGTTCCACTTCCTGACTGCAACGCAGTCTGTGGTACATATCCAACTCTGAGGGTATCGGATTTAAAAATATCTCCACCATCAAAATCTTGAAGGCCTAGTAAAACTTTAATTAGAGAAGTTTTGCCGCTCCCATTTGGGCCAACTATCCCAATGTGAGCTTTTTCATTTACTTGCAATGTCACGTCAGAGAAAATCTCTATGTCGGCATAATGCAGATTCAATTGTGAGGCGCCTAGTAGGGACATACATTCACTAGATTGATTAATAATTAATGGGATTAGTAATAAAATATAGTTAAATTAATAATGTTGCTTTTTATTCTATAGCGAAAGTTAAAGTTTTGGTGGATTGAATATGCCTTTTTTGCTTACTGTTTTGGCTCATCATTCGGAGCCAGGCGATCCTGACCTAATGAGTTGGCTGATAGATACGATAAGACATTTGATAGGTGGAGATTCTACCCTGGCCTTACTAGTTCTATTTTTGGTTATTATCGCTGTTCCGATAGCAATTGTGGCTGCATATAAAATGTTTTTCTAGAAATTAGAAAGGTATATCAGATAGTGAATACCAATTTGCATGCGGCTCTACCGGTATTCCCTTTGAAGTCAACAAATCACCGATTTCCATTTCCAAATTATTGTCCCGCTGATTGTTGTCAGTAGGTACCAGTGGATAAAATTTTGCTGATCTGTAATTACAGACCCAATAGGAGGGTTCATTTTTAGCCATGCCTTTGAATATGGCGGCTGTCATGGTACTGCCCAGTCCCAGGTTGGCTATATGAGAACTAACCGAGTTGACGTCATTTATCATTTTTTGCATTATTGGATTTTCAAATACAATCCAAGAACTATCATATTCACCAGATTTCATGCTAATAATTTTGGATGTTATAGGCTGCTGTTCGGGATGAATATTTTTTAGTGATGCATCAATATTTTCGAAAAACGGATCATCACTTGTGTTTAATAATAGAGCGGACTTTACTGAGAATGTGATTTTTTCTGTGCTTTTTGGAAATGTAAGGTTTTCAACCCTCAGAATAGTGGAAAGAATGTCAGATTCATCCGACTTAGGTTTATTGCGTTTGCCAAAGATACTTTTAAGTAGGCCCACAGTCTTTATATTACCTGAGTAAGTGCCAATTTTGCCGTTGCATTTCCATGAGTCTATCTATTCTCACTTCTGTCTTGGGGTGTGATGACATCAGTGATGCAATTGCATTACCTTGCAGCGCAGGAATAATGAAAAATGCGTTAGCATGCTCAACTTGGCGAAGATCTTTTTCAGGTATTTGCGCTATTTGTCCGCTTATTTTATTAAGGGCTGAAGCAAGGTTGGATGGGCTTCCAGTCATGATTGCACCTTCTCTGTCAGCTGCTAATTCTCTATATCTAGAAAGGGTACTTATCAGAATTTGACTAACAAAATAAATTACTATCACCCCGACATAAACAGCCATCATAATCATAGCAGCTTGACCGCCATTACCTTCCCTTCTATGTCCTCCAAAACCACCGAATAGGCTCATCCAAAATAGCATCTGCATCAAAAATCCAGCTATTACTACAATAAGGCTAGCCCATGTCATTACCATAACGTCGCGATTTTTTATGTGTGCAAGTTCATGGCCAATGACCCCTTCTAGTTCATCGTCATTTAACCGATTTAGTAGTCCAGTGGTCACTGCTACTGTAGCATGGTTTGGACTTCTACCTGTGGCAAAGGCATTTGGTGCCTCTATGTCCATTATTGCAACTGTGCGTGGTTTTGGAATGCCGCCAACTATCGAAAGTCTTTCTATCATGCCATGTAGTTTTGGTTGCTCCTCCGCAGTAACGGGTTTTGCCCCAGTAGTTTTTAGAACGAGTTTGTCAGACATGAAATATTGGAAAAACACCATTGCGATCCCCATACCAAGTACAAGAAAGAGAGGCAATCCGGAAATAAGCAATATTCCGAATAGGGCTATGTAAGCTACAAATAGCATTAGACCAGTCATTACCATTCTGATTGTTAATTGGTGATCTTTGCCAATTGAATTTCGTTGCATAGTTTTTCAACACCTTTGGGTGATTAAATGTCTTATTTCAATTATATTATATTTGTTGCTCTTATTTGTGCTTATCTGATTCACAAATTATGGCAACGAATATAATGCTTATGAAGACAGTGAATCATCTGATGAGGAAAACATAGTGGTCTGGAAAACTGTCGGTCAGTCTGCTTCCATCGAACGCATTTCGAGAGCTGTAAATCTTAAAAGGCTGTCTCACGCTTATTTGATATGCGGTGTGGCTGGCATAGGTAAACTGACATTTGCCCTTGATATAGCGAAGGTAGCCAACTGTCTTGAAATCGATGAAAATTTAGCCCCGTGTGGCTCCTGTAATCAATGTCACAGAATCGATTCCTACAATCATACTGACGTACATGTTTACGGTGTTAGGAAAGATCCTAAGGAGGCAGACCGATCTGCCACTATGGTTACAATCGAACAACTCAGAGAAGATTTTCTAAAACAGGTTCACCGGAAGCCATATGAAGGGCGGACTAGGGTTTTTATTATCACCGCAGTTGAGGGTATGAGATCAGAGCAATCCAATATTTTGCTTAAGACTTTGGAAGAGCCTCCCGAAAATGTGATGATTATATTGCTGGCACAAAATCCCAATAATCTTTTAGCGACGATAGTCTCGAGGTGTCAGGTTCTGACGCTAGAACCAGTTTCCGAGTCAGAAATTCAGCAATATTTAAGTTCCATTGCTTTGGATACAGATGTCCCATTAGAGGAGATAGTAAAGCTTTCTAGGGGTCGACCAGAATGGGCACTTCGAGCAGCCACAAATTCTGACATCTTGGAAAATGTAGAAACAAACTTGAATCTTTTTATAGAATGCTTAACAAGTGGTCTCAGCGAAAGATTCAATCTTTCGAGAAATTTATCTAGTCAATTTTCGCGAGACAGAGAATCTGTATATGAATTTCTTGATACGGCCTTAACTTGGATGAGAGATGTTTTACTTTTCAGCAATGAAAGGATTTCTGAGGTCATCCATATTTCTAGAAATGATCAAATTGGCCAATTTTCTGACATGTTGGACCCTGCAGATATTTTAGAGGTTTTAAAGCTTATAAGAATTACTATCGACAACCTCAGAAAAAACGTAACTTCAAGTCTTGTTTTAGATAATCTGATGTTGAAGCTTCCGACTGTAAATCTGTCGAATTGACCAAAATCCTAGCCTGCAATTAGTTTTTCCAGGGTATGAACGGCGACCACTCATCTTCTAGCTTTCTGTGGTAGAAGATGTAGTAAGGGTTTGGCTTTGGAGCGGATGGAAGCCTAAGCAATGTCATTTGAGCTTCCTTTGGTGTTCTTTCAGCTTTGTTGTGGTTACATTTCATACAGGCGCTAACTACATTTTCCCATACATGTTTTCCATTTCTGGATCTGGGTATCATATGGTCGATGGTTAACTTTTTGGTTGATACTCCACAATACTGACATGTAAAGTTATCTCTATAAAATAATGCTTGGCGTGAGAGTCTTCTTTCAACCATGGGCTTTTTGACCATATAGTAAAGTCTGACTACCGAAGGCATTGGGAATGCCTCGCTTGAACTTCTTATTTCGCCTCGCCCGTTTACTATCAGCTCAGCTTTTCCCCTGCCCATTAGTACAATTGCCCTTCTGACGCTACAAATGTTTAAGGGTTGGTAGTTTTGGTTTAAGACCAGAACAGGTGATTCTATTGTGGAGGCTGAGGCTGTGGTCATCCTTCTATTCAAGCTTCGAATCAAGTATTTTGATCGCAGTCATATAGTCTGTTGGTATGATTCCGAAGGCGTCGTCGGGCGTTATTTGGAGTACAGAAACAAAGATAGGGGCAATTGTTGAGTCAATTAAGGCATCTTCTATAGAGGTCCTAGTATTTTCTATCTTTGCATCTATTCCCTCTATGACGAGAATTTCTCCATTTGATATTAGAGAACTGCCGGGAACATTTGGTAGTTCATGAAAGTCATAGGCCAGCCTAGTAAGACCTGCTATTGTCACAGAGCAAATTATGACTCCAACAATCAAACCTAAAATTATTCCAGCTATTCGGCTAAATCCCAAAGTCGCTACATCAATGACCGTCAAAAATGGCTTGATGAATTTGAGTATTATTTTTGTTACGACAAGGGTTAAAATCAGGATAATTACATAAGCTACTATAGTGGTGGTTGTGTCAATACTAAGATTGACACCACTAAGTTCACTGACAGCTTTTACTGAATCTGATTGAAGGCCGAGGGCGTCACCTATAAGTTCGCCAATAGTTTGTGACACTTCTCCGGAAATTCTCCAGCCAATCAAAATTCCAATACCATATATGGCGGCGACAAATATTCCCGTTTTCAAACCCCAGTACATGGACACAATAAGGATGCCCAATATGACAAAATCTAACCAATTCATATTCAAACCTTATTTCGAGTCATCTATTCAGAAAACAGCTTCAGTTTAGCATAAGGTTCCTTTCGTTTTACTTGACGAGGGTACCTTTAGGTATTAGCTTCTTGGCGGTTCTACTGGGACCGGGTTTACAAGACCACTTCCTAGGGAAATTGGTACCAGTTTATCTAGCTCATCCAATGTCCATTTTCCGTCTTTATGAATGCTTTTTATTACGTGTCGCGGGGAATATAAAGATAAAGCCCATCCGCTTGTGCCAAAAACTTGACCTGTTATTCCTTCTGCGGCTTCAGAGGAAAGATATACTACCTTCGGTGCATTATTAGCCGGATCTCGATATTCCGGAGGGGGTTCAGACGGATTTACTACTGCTAATCCCACAGCTTCTCTTTGTTGCTGCCTTAACTCAGTGGTAGATTGGGGCACAGTATCTGTCATCCTTGTGGATCCCCCAGGGTATACGGCATTCACCATTATGTTGTATTGCTCGAGCTCTTTTGATACTGCTCTTGTGAAGCCAACCATGCCTTCTTTGGCTGCGGCATAGTTTCCTTGGCCGGAGGCGCCTAAGCCCGAACCAGATGAAAATAACACTATTCTGCCATACCTGTTTTTTATCATGTGAGGTACAACATTTCTTACCATGTTGAATGCGCCGTAGAGGTGAACTTGTAGTACAAGATCCCATTCCTCTTCTGTCATGTTAAATATCATTCTGTCTCTGAGAATGCCTGCTGGATGGCATAGTATGTCGACCTGACCAAACGAATCTATTGCGGTCTGAACTATGTTGGCAGCACTGTCAAAATCCGCAACAGAATCATATGAAGCTACAGCCTCACCACCTTCAGCTTTTATTTCATCCACGACTAAATCCGCAGGAGTAGCCGAGTCACCCGTGCCATCTACTGATCCACCAAGGTCATTGACCACAACTTTTGCACCATCTCTAGCCAACCATAGCGCAACTTCTCTACCTATACCTCGCCCAGCACCAGTTACTATAGCTACTTTTCCTTCAACCCTTTTAGTCACCTTATCACCTCTCGAAGTTCTTTAATTTCTTATTGTTGATTTTCTACCCTTTGAATCAGAAACCATATCCCATCATTTTGGGGAACAAAACGTCCATTTCTTCCATTGTAAAGTTACCCCATTTGTTTACTACGTTCTCGATGTCGGGGTTAGAGTAGACATATAGACTTCCTCCTCTAACTCCCAATACGTATCCATTTATATTTGGTGCGGCTTCAGTGCATAGATATACTGCAAGAGGGGCTACATTTTCAGCATCGTCTGGCGATCCATCTCCTGACCAGCTGGGGATTTCAGGTGATGGCCCTATGCCGGCTCTTTCATCCCTCGATGGGCCCGATATTTCAGGAACTCTGTGTTGATCTACTGCCCCAGGAAATAATCTGGTTTCGGCCATAGCTGATATAGCATTAGCTGTAACTCCATATTTACCTAGGTCTTTGGCAGTCGTTCTAGTTAATCCTATAATTCCTTCTGTAGCCGCTGCATAATTTGAGCGTCCAACATCCCCTAGTCCGGAATCTGCAACCATGTTTACTACCCTGCCGGACCTTTGCTGACGGAATAATATTCCAGCAAATTTTGTGGTGGTGAAAACACTTTTAGAATTATTGCGTACGACTTGATCAAAATCGGATTCTGTCATCTGATAGATCATACGGTCTTTTAATGACCCCGCAGAGTTAACGAGAATATCGATTTGGCCATAGTTGTCTACACAGGCTTGTATTAAACTCTCTCCTCCTTCCATCGTAGATACATCTGAATAATTGGCTATAGCTTTTCCACCGGAAGATTTGATTTCGTCCACGACTCCATCTGCTGGTATGTTTGATGCACCAGTACCATCGACTTCCGTACCTTTGTCGTTGACGACAATGGAAGCCCCTTCTTCAGCGAGGAGTTTTGCGATACCCCTACCTATACCTCTTCCCCCACCGGTGACCACAGCTATCTTTCCTTCTAATCTATTTCCCATTTTGTGACCGTCCTCTTTTAAATATTTTGAAGCTATATCGAATTATTCTGTGATTGGCGTTCTAGACTTGTGTCTAATCGGGCTCAATTATAAAAGCATAACTACATAAAAATAAACATGGCACTCATTCAGGCTATCTATAGTCAATTTATATTTTTGGATATTTCTTTAATGAAAGAAAATAAAGTCCCGTAGCGATAGCCTGAAAAGGAGATATAAGAGTTGAGACCAAAACATCCCCCAAAAGTAGAATGAAATCTGAATTAAGGTTTGATGAAACTAAATTTAGAGCATATGTTGGAATTGTCATCAGGATCAGTATGACAAGTCCGGTCCCAAAAGTTACCCACCACCTTTTGTCTACTAAGTCCCAACTTTTCTGAATAGATTGTGTAACGCCAGTATTGTCTAAGACCATCGACGGAAGAGCGAAATACCATCGGACTACTAAATAAATCAGAATTGGTATTCCTATCAATAATAAAGATAATATGAAAGGTATTATGAATAAGCCTATCAAGAATAGTGAAAGTAGCATCAATTTGCCGATCCGGGACAATGAGTAGTTGATGCAGATTATGGGTGAAACTTTTTCTGAGTTGGCGAATTGAGCAGACCCCACAATAATCGACATGATGGATATGAGATTTGCGACAAGTCCAATCGCTACAAAAAATACTATTGTAATTATTTTCCATATTGGTATTGCTTTGAATTCTGACAGCAAATTTTCAGAAATTTGACTGTCGTTGTATTGCTGAAAGTTTGATAGTGAAATTAATTCAGTTTCAAGTAAGGTTCGAATGATAATTCCAAGTATGAGAGTTGGTATTCCATTAATTAGGGCCAAAAATATGAAACTTCTAAAATTTTGTTTGTATGCTGAGACTGATGTAGAAATTAAATCAACTAGTTTTCCAGGTTCTGGTAGTATTTGGTCACTGTAAATAGCATTTTTGTCAGATTCAAGGAGCTTGGCGGAAGAGTCATCTAGATCTTTAGAGTCATATCTTGTTTCAAGGCTACTAGAAACAATTTGGCCACAATTTTTACAGAAAGTTTGATTTTTGTTTATTTCTCCACAACGATCACATTCGATTCCCAAATCGTTGCCACAGCCACCACAGAACAGACTTGTCGGATCATTTTCAAATTTGCAATGTTCGCAGGAGGACATTGCCTTATACAGGGTTGCCGTACATATCTATATGCTTAACGAGATACCCTAATTCCTCCAAACCTGTCTCCACTTTATCCCGGTCTCCTACGACTATTATTTTGGTTTCATCAAGAGAGAGGTGTTTCGATGCAGATTCTCTCACTTCATCCACCGTCAGGTCAGATATCTTCTTAATATTAGCTTCAAAGTGATTTATAGGTAGATTGAATCCTGCCATATTGAGCAATTGATTTACAATTTGTTGATTTGATTCAAATTGTGATGGGACGCTCTTAATCAAACCTTCTTTGGCTTTTCTGAATTCTTCAAGGCCGATCTCTTTACCTTCCCTAATATCACCCAGCTCCTTTAAGGTCTCAAAAACCGACTCTTTGGTTACTTCTGTCTGTACGCTTCCTCTTGCTAGGAATATAGAAAATGGCTTCATCCATTCGATAGAGGAATGGAACCCATAGCTGTATCCCTTATCTTGTCGCAGGTTCATGTTTAGGCGACTTGAATAATCTCCACCGAGTATGTAGTTCACAAAAGCGAGGGCATAATA
Organism: SAR202 cluster bacterium; assembly: GCA_008373095.1. Lineage (GTDB taxonomy): Bacteria > Chloroflexota > Dehalococcoidia > Lucifugimonadales > UBA826 > UBA11996. The sequence goes on from RQOP01000091.1 coordinate 15,413, forward strand.
GTCAGGATGTTCTCTAGGGATCGATATATGACCTGCTCTTAATATCGATTGAGCTGAACCAGGTCTGTCAACAAGATAAATAACAGGGCCATTTTGATCCGTCTTCTGTAGTTCCAATTCGGGAACCATATTTTTCTGTTTATTTGGGAGTTCTCCAAATTTTTCATTTAGTAAGTTAATAGCATCATCAGGGGATATATCTCCCACCACAAGAAATGTTTTGGTGGAGTTGTGAAGCATATCTTGATATTGACTTTGGATAGCATCCCTATTGATGGAACTTACACTTGTTTCGTTGCCGCTGATGGTATGGCCATAGGATGATTCGGAACCAAGCAAAATGGATCTAGTTGCGATCGCTGCTGTCGCATCGGCGCTATCTTGGATTGACTGTAGATCAGCCAGTTTCTCATTCCTAATTCGTTCTATCTCTTCAGTCGGGAAAATGGGATTGAAAATTGCGTCTGAAACTATTTCTAGTCCCTTACTAGTATTATCTGATACTCCTGAAACAGCTATGAAAGTATGCTCTCTGGATACATCCTTCGTAAGGTAAGATCCCAGAAACTCGATTTCATTTGCGATCTGTGAGCTGCTTCTACTCGGAGTTCCCTCAAACAGCATGTCGATCATGAATTGTGATAGGCCAGAATTTTCTTCAGGATCATTTGTTGATCCAGTGTCTAGGAGAAGTCCAATGTTAGTTAAAGGTAATTGAGGACGATGAACCATCAACACTTTTATTCCATTATTTAAGAACATTTCTTTCGGCTCGGGTGGTACAAAAGCCGTTGGAGTCGAGGGTCCTGGTGTTTTGCTTCTATCAATTTGTGAACTGATAGATTTATTGTCACTGAGTGGTTTTACATTTAAGCCGACAAAATTGTCATTTAACAGTTGCGCCGCCTTCGAAATATCTTGGGCGGTTACTTTTTTATATCTTTCCAGATCATTTTCTATAAGACTTGGGTCACCGGCCATAACATTAAAATGGTTTAGTTGATCTGCCTTACCCCCAAAACCTCCGATCTTTTCCAATTGACTTATATGGTAGGAGAGTATTCTGTTATGAGCTCTTTCCATTTCTTCGTCAGAGGGAGGTACGTCAGATATATCCCGCAAGGATTCTTGTATATCTGAATAAATGTCTTCGGTCGAGATACCTGGATTTGCTGTAGCAATTATATGAAATTCACCCGATATTTCTTGACCATGGTGATAGGCTCGTATATCTCTGGTGTTTTGTTTTTCGTAGACAAGTTTTCGCTCCAACCTGGAGCTTCTTCCATCTGACATAATCACTGAAAGTACATCCAATGCGGCCTGTTCTTCAGTGAATTCAGGCTTCGTTGGCCATGCGAGGTACAATCTGGGCAGGCTTACGGAGTCTTCTAGAGTTGCCCATGTTTGACCCTTTAGGGCAGAATCCATTTGGTGGAACCTGTCTATTGTTGGCCCAGGGGGTAAATTCCCGAAGTACTGTTCAGCTAAGCTGAGGGTGCGCTGTGGGTCTATGTCTCCTGCTATCGCAATACTTGCATTGGATGGATGATAAAACTTTCTAAAAAAATCTTTCACGTCTTCGATGTCTGCTCGATCCAAATCCTCTTGGGAACCTATGGTAGGCCAGTTATATGGATGAGGTATTGGGAAAAGCAATTCTTGGAGCTTAAGATAAGCCATTCCATACGGCCTATTTTCGTAACTCTGCCTTCTTTCGTTTTTTACTACTTCCCTCTGCAAATCGAATCTACCTTGGTCCAAGGCTTCTAGTAGGAATCCCATCCTGTCTGATTCCAGCCAAAAGGCTAATTCCAGATAGTTTGAAGGCAAATTTTCCCAATAATTTGTTCTGTCGTTAGTTGTGGACCCGTTGACTAGAGCACCTATTTCCTGAAGTGGGCCGAAATAATCATTATTGTGATTTTTGGAGCCCTCAAACATTACATGTTCAAATAGATGTGCGAATCCTGTTTTTCCTGGAACCTCATTTTTCGATCCCACGTGGTACCAGACATTAACCGCAACAGTTGGAACTGTTTTGTCGACGTGGGTAATTACGTCCAGACCATTTTCGAGAGTGTGTTTTTCGAACGGGATGGAGATCATATTCTAAGGTTTGTTGGGAAGGGCTATTATTCCCGTGCCGATGACGAGTTTTACCCCGTCAGAATTTTCCATGACCACATCACATTCTATTTTAGTGCTTTCTCCGGTCTCGTCCTTATCTGTCACGATTCCACTGAAAGTAAGTTCTTTGTTGTGCGGGACGGTTTGCCGGAACACAACATCTATTTTTAAAAGACAAACTGTTTCTGACCAGTCAGTAAGTACTTGGGACATCAAGGCAATGTTCATTGGCCCAGGTACAATGGCTTCAGGTAGGCCTTCGCTGTTGGCGAATTCTTTTGAAGTAAACCGTGAAGGAGCGACTTTTTTTTCCCTAATGGAGACGAATTGAATTACATCATCGTCTGAAACTGACCTAGTTATAGGTCCAATTTCATCTCCAATGTCAACGTCTTCAAAATACAGATTCTTACTCATCTACTTTTATTCCTTCTAACAAAAGATTCCGTCACTAATGCTACAGTCGTATCGTCCTGATTCTTGAAATGCGTTTCCCAGACAGCAAAGACCATCTTTCCGGATCTTCCTGTTTTGGCGTATACGTTATCCAGCTTGGTGCTTGCGGATAGTACGTCTCCTGGCCGTATTTCGGCCTTACATTCAATTGATTGGCCTGCGAAGAAACTTATTTCTCCGAATTCAAGTTTTATGTCAGGTCTCGAAACTCCCGAAACAAAAACGTTGCAAATTGTCGAAGGAGCAACGATGTCCCCTTCACCGTTCTCATCACCCACATATCTGGGATTTGTCTCCCCTGTTGATTTAGCGAAGCCCAGTAACATTTCACGCGTCAATTCGAAAGTTCCTATGTCTGTTTCTACCCCAAGCAGACTTCTGTCGTATACGATTCCCTCATCGGTGGTCATGTTTTGCTCCACAATTCCTTCTATTTATCAAGTCTTACAGCTTTAAAGGACCCGTTTCGGAGTTCCTCAACTAGATCATATTCATCAGAAATGTCTTTTTCAAAATTTGTCATACAAGTGCCAATTGCACTAACGATATGGGCGTCACTTCCACCGGTGCCTTGGTATCCCTTAGCATCAATTAATAACTCCGCTTTTTCACCTTCACCTGGTCTGTTTGATCCGTTGAGTCTTTCCACAGTCTTAACAGTTTCAAAACCTGTAACGCCTTTGTCTAGGTATTCTGCAAACCCAATTCCAGCTCGTCCAGGATGAGCCGGAATCGCAATCGCTCCATACGTATCGCAGCAATCTACCAGTTTCTGTGCACTCATATTAACATCTGAAAAATCTATTTTGTTGGTGAGTTCTTCTGAAATTCCATAAACTAAAAAGTGCCCAGTGTCTGTGTCTAGTTCAGCACCTTTCAAAATTATCAGGCCACTTTCAGACGCCAAACTACTGTAGTTGACACTATGATTAAATTGCCTGTGCTCTGTTAAGACAAATCCATCTATGGATTTACCTTTCTTCCTTAGCACATTAGCCCATTTTATGTATTGTTCTACAGTTGCTCTAGAATCGTCTGATGCAACTGAGTGAGTGTGTAAATCAAGGAGCATAACAGGTTTGAATGTTAGGTCAGCACTTCACTCTAGTCAAGAAATTAATGTATTAAACTAACAGAATTATATCCATCGGATACTAAAAATAAGGAAGTGGGTGAAAAATATGGATTTAGGACTGAACGGTAAAGTTGCTCTAGTAACAGGCGGGAGCAGGGGGTTAGGCAGAGAAAGTGCCTTATCTTTGGCTAGGGAAGGTGCGAATGTCGCTATATGTGGAAGAACCCAAGACACCTTGGATGATACTGTGAATGAACTTAAAGGATTGGGCGGAGTCTGCATAGGAGTCGTAGCGGATGTTTCCGATACCTCGTCAGTTGGGTATTTACATACTGCTGTGACTGAGGCCTTGGGGCCAATAGATATTCTGGTAAATAATGCGGGTGGTACCAGATCTCGAGAGGATATAAGTGCGACTCTTATAGAGGATTTTAAAGGCACATTTGATTTGAATGTTTTTGGAGCATTTGAGCTCATGCAGCACGTCATTCCCTCGATGAAGAGTAAGGGGTGGGGTCGGATTATCAACATTGCTTCTATATGGGGGAGAGAATATGGTGGGAATATATCCTATATGTCAGCGAAAGCAGCTTTAATCGCCGCTTCCAAGCATGCTGCTATTGCTTTGGCCAAGGATGGGATATTGGTAAATTCCATTGCTCCAGGTTCCATAGAGCATCCAGGAGGATCCTGGGAAAGGTTTCAGAATGACAATACCACGGAGGTTGTAGAAAACTTTATAAAAGATAATTTGCCCCTCGGAAAGTTTGGATGGCCGGAACCTTTAGGAGATCTCGTAGCGTACCTAGCTTCCGATAGATCTGGATTAATTACAGGGTCATGTATTGTCATTGATGGAGGCCAGAGCGTATCGATGATATAGAACTTAATCTTGTAAAGATCTTTTGGGATTTGGATGATCTAGGACTTCTTTGTTAACCAAATTTTCCGGCATAGTATTTCTGTAAACTCTGACTACTTCACTAGCAGCTCGTTCCTCTAGTTCGAGGGTGGATTCTTGCGAAAAGAAGGCAGTGTGAGGGGTTATTAGGATGTTTTCGAGCTTCATCAAGGGATGGTCTTTCGCTGGTTCATTCTCGACCATCACGTCCAAACCGGCGCCGCCAATTTTTCCATTTGACAATGCATCATGTAGAGCATGTTCATCAATTAATGGGCCGCGTGCGGCATTTATAAGGAAGGCATCATCCTTCATCAAATCCAATTCTTTTGAGCCAATCATTTTTTCAGTTGCCGGGGTTAGTGGGGCATGAAGAGACACAAAGTCTGATTTTTCTAGTAGTTCTGTAAGGCTGACTAATTTCGCACCATGGGATTCGACAACTTCCTTAGGTGTTATTGGGTCGGAGGCAAGTATTTCTAACCCGAACGCTGAAGCTTTTTCAGCTACGGCCTGTCCTATCCGGCCAAACCCAATAATTCCGATTGTTTTGCCTCGGAGTCTCTTTATACGCATGGTTAAACCTAAATGTCCCCAACCGTCAGTTTTGACTGATTGGCTGAATAAAGCTATTTTCCTATTCCAAGTGTGCAGCATCGCTAATACATGGTCAGAAACTTCATCTACACAGTAGTCTGGAACATACGTTACCGGTATACCTAATTCAGTAGCCGTAGCCACGTCTATATTGTCGACTCCTACCCCAAATCTACCTATGGCAACACAATTTTCAGCGGATCTGATTACCTTACCTGTAACTTTTGCAAAGCAAGTCATTATTGCATCCACATCTTTTGCCAAATTGATTAGAGTATCTTCGTCTCCGTTGGGGGCAACGATTACTTCAGCTCCTGCAGCTTCTAAAACAGCCCTTTCTGGGTCTGTGGTTGGCCATACGTGGTCTGTAATGAGGACTTTCCAACCCATTTTAATCTCCCTCTTTTTATGAATTTATTGATGTTAAATCTACAGGCATCGGATTAAACATACACCCTTCGACAAAAACCTCGAAGAAATCTGGGACCGTTTCCAACTCCAAATGTTCGATTTGCAAAACTAGCTTTTCTATTTCTGTTCTCATTTTGGTTGATTTGAGCATAAGAATGGCCCCTTCGAGTGAAGCATTCCCTACTTTTTCAATTTTTTCTAGCGGGAAATTGGCTATAAACCCTATATCACGTGCATTTGAGGAATTTATGTAATTTGCGAAACCTCCGGCCAGAAACAGTTTGGTTATTTTATCGATGGGGGTTCCGAAATGCCTCAATGCTAGATATTGCCCGCAGTAATTCGCGGATTTGGCCTGAGCCAAGGCACTAATATCGGACCTGTAAAGGCTCATGTCTTCTTTTTCGGAAAACGAGTATTTGTTTGAACCATCTAAGTAGACTCCAAGTTCAGACATCAAATTAGATTTTCTAAGTTCTGCCAATAAATCAATTAATCCCGAGCCGCATATACCCTGAACATTGCTATTTCCAATGGTTTCGATTTCCAAAATCCCATCTCTAATCTTGACTGATTCGACAGCTCCTTCATATCCAGGCATACCATAGGTTATTTCTCCTCCTTCAAAGGCGGGGCCAGCTGGGCAAGAAGCAGCAATCATTTTATCTTTTGTCCCTATAATCACCTCAGTGTTCGTTCCTATGTCTACAAGCATAATGGCATCTTCAGTTTGATCTGCTCTGATAGCAAGTAGATCGGCTGCTACATCTGCACCTACGTGAGAACCTATGAGAGGTCCACTGTATATACGTGCTTCCGGGAATATTCGCAAACCAAATTCTTTAGCTTTAGCACTAATGGATGTAGATTTTCTGGACCCGACCTCAAACTCGTTTTGAATCATAGATTTGTAAGGTTTTTCGCCTACAGATTGGACATCAATCCCGAATAGTATGTCCCGCATTGTAGTATTCCCAACAAATACTGCATCATAAATTCTTCTTCTGTGAATTTTATGATCATTTAGCATTTCGCCTATTTCATAATTGATCGATGCTATTAGTACCTTTTTCAATTCACCATTATTTGGCCCCCCATCATAGGAAATTCGATTCATTACATCAGAACCACCAAACCTTTGGGGATTTTCGAACGATGATGTCGCTATGACCTTCCCATCTTCCAAATTTATTATGCTTAGGACTACGGTGGTGGTTCCGATATCTCCGGCAAGCCCTAAAATATGACCCTGGTATTTATCCACATCCGTACCGTCAATAAATACCCGTCCGTCGTTTGTCGTGACAATGCTATCTAGGATTATTTCCCTTTTGATCCCAGAGGTTAGAATTTTTGGTTGTCGTCTCAGGGTGCTAAATTCAATATCGGCTGACAAATCTTTGACGACGGCTTGGCAGGCTAATCTGTAATTGCCTCTCAGGAAATTTTCCTCTTCGCTCAATTTGTTTAAGGAATCCATACCATTTTTGATTTCAACCACACACTCGTGGCATTCGCCATTCCTGCCACAGGCGGTCGGAACTCTTACCTGCAAGTCGTCAGCATAATCAAATATAGTTTTGTCAGGGGATGCAGGATGTTCTTTGCCATCGGCAAAAACTGGAGACATAATTTATACCTTCAAACTTGATTTGGTTGTAGGTATTTTACAAGGTGTAAGTAAAAGTGGGTTATTTTCAGGTTAATTGCTGGTTTCCCAAGCTGATCGGTAATCTATGTCATCGCTGCCAAGACAGAGATAGAGTTCTCCGCTGGTACCAGGTCTATCTTGATTTCTACAACCAAATTTTGCAGTGCATCTGTCTTCAACATTCTTGTAAGGACATCTCCATGACGACACTTCAGAGGCCGTGTCTGATATTGATCTAAAAATCGACTCTAGTTTTCCTAAACTCTTCCTATATTTTTCTTGATCAACTGGTTCCATAATAATGTCTCGATGGTCACAGGTTTGGTCAAATTTTATCCGATAGTGCTTACTGAATGTTCTGCATCAGGGCTCATAAAAGCTTTGGCTAGTTCTACACAGGATATTGCATCCTTCCCATACCCGTCAGCACCCATATCATCAGCAAATTCTTGGGAAAGTGGAGCTCCTCCCACCATGATTTTTACGAATTCCCTCATTTCAACTTCTTCAAATGCATCAATTGTTCTACCCATATTTGGCATAGTGGTGGTTAGTAGTGCAGACATTCCCAAAACTCCCGCTTCATTCTCCTCAACTGCTTCTATGAACTCTTCTGGTGAAGTGTCTACACCTAAATCGATGACTGTAAAACCTGCTCCCCTTAACATCATGATACAAAGATTCTTGCCGATGTCGTGAAGGTCGCCCTTTACTGTACCCATTATTACGGTACCAACAGGCTCTATCCCAGAAGCCGACAAAATCGGTTCGATGTGGGTCATACCTGCTTTCATAGCACGTGCAGCCACTAGAACTTCTGGTACAAATATTAAGTTGTCACGAAATTTAACTCCGACAATTGCCATACCTGCTATAAGCCCGTCATCGAGGATGGTATTGGCCGTAAATCCAGCTTCCAAGGCCTCTTGAGTTAGTTGATCTACTCTGTTGTTGTCCCCCTTTATTAGGGAGACGGATATATCTTGCATCAAAGGGTCTGCTTCGTCCCAAAGGGAACGAATGTGTTGTTGTTCAGACGGGTTAGTTACATACCCTAACTCTGACTCCAAATCTTCATTAGTAACTGGCATATGGTCTAGGAACCTCTGGTATTTATTAGTCTATGTGCAATCGATTGTAAATTGAACTTAGAGTTGCGTTTAAGCGGAGCAATTATACGACTAAAGTGTAAGCAGATACAGGCTAACCACGCCTCTCTGCTGTCCAATCTTTGATCGCTAATGGAATCTCCATTAGGTTTTCTATTTTAGTTGCCAAAGGGATCGCACACTCAGGCCCAATCATCTGCACTCCAGCTTCCAAGCATTTGTATACTTCTTGCCTGACTTCTTCCGGGCCTCTCGCATACAGAGTCTCTGGGTTATTTATGTTACCTACTAGAGTGATACCACCATCGACTGCATCCATGGCTTCCTGAGGGTCATTTTTCGAGTCAAAATGAAAAGAAGCCATCCCTGTTTTGGCGATATATGGCATTCTGTCGACGGTTTTACCACAGATATGCAAAATAAGAGGAACATCCAAAACATCTACCATTTCGGTATGAATATCTTGTAAGAATTCTTTATAGTAAGCTCCACTAACAAGGTCACCTGTGGCGTGATCAGGGAATGTTAGAGCGTCTGCTCCTGCGTCTATTTGAGCCTGACCGAAAAGTACTGAAATTTCCTTTAATTTTTCCAAAGCTCTTTTTGTTTCTTCAGGATTATCAACTGTGCCCAAGAGAAAACTCTCGACGCCAAATACATGGTAGGCAAGTGTCCACGGGCCCATCGTTTTTCCTATAACTGCTACTTCGTCACCGAACTCGTCTTTTAGCATTCTTATTGAGTCTGTTATAGCTTTCATATCTCGATGTTCAAGAATGTCTGAAGGTATCTTTACATCGTCAGCAGATTTCCATATTGGGTTATACATCCGGACCGTGGGCCAGTTGTCTTTTTCTTCCCATTGCATTTCACAGCCAAGTGCCGATGATTCTTGAATTATGCTGAAATAAGGGGAAACTGAATCGAAACCTAGTTCGGTGTATCCGGTGGCAGCTAATCTGGCTGCCATTTCTCCGTCCTGACAAGCATAAGGGAAAGGGGCGTCAACCAAATCCATCAACTCAACTGTTGCTACATTGGTTGGATTAACTGCAGGGGTTCTATCAACAGGTTTTCCTGTCAACGCATTCATTACTCGTTCTTTTGGTGACATAGTCTCTTGATAAGGCATCTTCTAAAACGCTCCTTCCATTATGTTTGACTAAAACCTAGGGTGCTTGTGGTCATTTGACCCCTCATAGATTCCGCCTGCATCATCGTTTCTACACTACTAACATTTCTAGAATACGGTAACAAAATTCTCAATAACCCATCATGGTTACTACGGCATTCAAAAGCGACTTCCTGATCTCCTATTTTGTCCATTTCGCCGTATTTAGAAAATCCTGCCACGATCATTCTAAGTCGCATAGCAGGATTTCTGGCCTCGCCGGTGGCAGATATCTGATAGTAACGAATGTTGTCTCGGTCGACTCCTTCTGCCCTAATAAGTAGATCCGATTTACTATCTTTTATTTCCATTACTGCAGTGCTGGCAGCATATTCAGGGTCTTTACCAACTGCTTGAGACAGTAGGAATCGCACTGGTCTGTTATGGATTAATCCACAGTCGAATTTAGCTTGATTATGAGTTCCGGATATGGGAGACATCCCCCCTAGAGATACTAATAGATCTCGAATTTCTTCAATTCGCTTTTCAACACCTGGTTTTGTACTGAAAGACCAGATGGTAAAAACAGAATTTTTAACATATAAGCCGACTGATATTTCATTGAATCTTTTGTCTGTGGGTATTAGCTCTAGGCATCGCCCATATTTTGTAATCACATCTTTTGGCCTTGGGCCCTTGTAGGAGATGAGGGTCATAGCTATACTCCTTGATTTTCTTCCATTAGTTTTGAGAAAGCAGAAATATGTTCTGGTCCAGTTCCACAGCATCCACCAATTATGTTTATTCCAATTTCTTTCAATATCATAAATCTTTCTGCCATAAAGTCTGGAGGTTCTGGATAAAGTATTTCTCCATTTTTTAGAGAAGGTATCCCTGCGTTTGAATGAACCAATAATGGATAGTCAGTAGCATCTCTCATCATGGATGCTATCTCGATCATGTTATCTATTCCATTTCCACAGTTTGTTCCCACGATATCCGCCCCTGCTTTTACTAACTCTACTGCTGCTTGTTCAGGTGTTACACCCATCATTGTAAAGTAGCCCCTAGGACCTTTATCAAAAGTCATAGTAGAAATTACAGTCAGATTAGTTTTTTCCTTAGCAGCTCTGATTGCAATTGATGCCTCGTCAAGAGCAGTCATTGTTTCAATCACAACTCCATCAGCACCGCCTTTTTCAAGAGATGTTACTTGGTTACAAAAGGCTTTGTACATTTCTTCTTCGGATACCGATCCAAGCGGTTCCAAGAACTCACCAGTCGGACCTACAGATCCGAATACAAACGTGCCAGGTGGGGACTGGCTCTTCGCATGTTCTGCAGCCAGCCTATTGAATTCATCTACTTTTTCAGCAAATCCGTAATGATTTTGCCGAAATCTTGTGCCGCCAAAGGAATTGGTTAGCACCATGTCTGAACCAGCGTTGAAATAGGATCTAGCCATTTTCTGAACGATTTCAGGATGACTGATATTAAATTCTTCTGGGCATCCTCCTGGTTCAAGTCCATTTTGCTGTAAAAAAGTCCCAGTGGCTCCGTCTGAAATAAGCACCTCTCCATTTGAAATACGCTCAAGTATCCCAAGGGATTTTGAAGTCATTTTGTTACCGACCTTTTAATCTGATTTTATCCATCCGTCTATGGATCCAGGGCTAGTGTTTCGGGTACCATCGTTATGTAAATCCCTTAATTTGGATACAAAATCTCCTGGCATCCCTTTGTTGTATCGGTCTGCGACCGATTCAAGAACCTCATTCAGTTCTCCTTGTATTTCAGTGTATTCGCCCCACTCCCAAGCATCCAAATATTCATCGGAGCCATAACTACCTTCCATCATGGAAACAGCATCTACGGCTTCTTGGAATCTCGGTTCTAGCTGACGTGACTGCGTTTCAGAATCGTCGGTTGCTTGAACCTGTACCGGGATTTCTTTCCAATACATTATTCTTACTTTCAAATTGCAAGTCCTGAGGAACATAATCACAGCTATTATAGTTGCATAAGCAAACTTACAGTAGTGATGATTTGAACATGCCCGTTACCGATTCATGTGTTATAACTCAGAGGTTCCTAAATAATTTTGCAAAGGAGAGCTTTATGCCATATGCCCCTTCTAACGGTATAGATATTTATTACGAAGTTCATGGCAAGGGAGACCCGTTGATATTTTGCCATGAATTTGCGGGTGATATTCGGTCATGGGATTTGCAAGTAAATTACTTTTCCAGGAATTTCAAAGTAATAACGTATTGTTCCCGAGGATACCCTCCTACATCAGTTCCTGAAGATCCTGAATCCTACAGTCAGGACATTGCAGTTGATGATCTAAAAAGTCTTATGGATTTTTTGAAAATTGAAAAGGCACATATCGTGGGTCTTTCTATGGGTGGCAACGTCGCACTGAATTTCGGTATCAAATATCCGGCACAAGCTATGACTTTGACAATTGCAGGGACGGGGACAGGTTCCGATGATCCTGTTTCTTTTAGGGAACGGATTTTGAAATTCTCAGAAGGCATGAGGTCAGAAGGAATGTCATTTATGTCAGACTACCTTAAGGGACCTCACAGAGTTCAGTTGGAGTTGAAAGACCCCAAAGGTTATGAACTTTTTTGTCATCAATTTATGGAACATTCCAATATCGGTTCAGCGAATACTTTTTACGGGGTTTTAACAAAAAGGCCTCCGATTTTTGATCTACAACCACAGTTGGCGGACATAAAAATCCCGGTGCTCGTCATGACGGGAGATGAGGATGATCCTTGTATCCAGCCGTCACTGTTCATAAAGGAATCTATACCGGGAGCTGGGCTAATAATGTTTCCAAGATCAGGCCATGCAATTAATCTTGAAGAGCCTCAATTGTTTAATACTTCTGTCTTTGAATTCATCAATAATTCATCGGCAGATTATTGGGGACCACGGGAACAAGGCGAGGCAGGGGGATCTTTAACTTAGCAGCACTTCGACTCCCTAGTCGTTAGTACAACTGGTATCGGGCAGCAGTCTGCCTCTTCTTCAGTTTTCTCTGGTGTCATTATGGTTCCAAACAGACTGGCGTCTGCAATTACACCGATTTCAGGAGAATATTCTGCTACTGGTGTCGCATCAGGATAGAAACCTTCTGGATATGTCGGGCACACGGCGGAATAACCTTCGGTTCTTTTCAGTACCTGACCGTCAAAAGAGTTGGTAATCATATATTCCAATGCTTCATCGACACTTTCGAAAGGTTTTGAGCATTTTGTGTAATTCCATTCGCTCATCTGTTTATTCTCCATAAGGGAATTAGTTTATGCGACAAATTAGCAGCTTTAAAACGGTCTGGCAAGATGAGTGCTGATTTGAATTCTGGACTTTTGATTTCTACTGTACCTCTTATTAAAAGGGGATAAATTGACATAGATTAATTACAACTAGAAAGCTACACTGAACTCCAGGGTCAAAAGTATGGTTGAGGAGTTGCTGGTATGTTGTTTAAATTTCTAACGGGCAAAGAAATAAGTAACCTTCAAACAGGACTGATTTTTTCTCAGGCAGCAGGATTAATATGGGTTTTTATAGGACTGATGCTGTTATTTCCGTCCGACACTATTACTGTAAATGATGGAGGACCTCCTGCCCCGATACTTGTATTGGTTGGTGTGGTACGGATATTACTTCCGATTATTATTGGCAGAGGGGTAAAGATACTTGTTTGGGTGTCAATACTGTTAAGTATATTGGCATTCGCCAATGGGTTTCTCGCAACCATGAATAACGATATCCAGTTCATATGGTTTTTGCCGTTAACGGTATTGGTTGAAATAGCTGTGCTGTACAACCTTCTCAGCCCAAAAGGAAGGCAAGAATTAAATAGCTGATAATAGGAATTTGGAAACTCCAATAGTTGAGGTAAGGAATGATAAAAAAAGTTTTTAAACCGTTTACTTGGTTAATTATTTTCGCAGTGATTAATTTTATAGCTGCAGGGATAGGTTCGTTAGTGGGTGGTGAAGGAACGGCTGAATCAGGTTGGGGAGAAGGAAACGTCCTTGCCCATGACGTCTATTACGAAACCTCATTTGGATTTATGTTCATCGGCCTTAGTGTGATTGCCGCTGGCTTAGCATTTTTGACATCGGGTGTTCAAAGGGCAAAAATGACCGTTTTGTTCGGTGTGACCATGGCTTTGATGATTATTTCAGTAGCTGTATATTCCAATGCGGAAGGCTACTCCATGGGTGGTCCGATTATCTTAGTTCCTATAGCTTTGATGAGCCTTGTGACTCTGAGTGGGATACTCCATATTAAAGCGGAATAAATTCAGTTCAATAGATCGCTCAAAGATGTATTTGAGTGAAATCACGTCTTTATATTTGATATTTGACGACCGAATAGTGATCCAATTCTAGTCCTAAGCCTGGTTTGTCTGGATACGGAGACCAATAACCATCCTTTTGTTTTGGGAAGTCTATATACCACAGCTCGTCGCCATCTAGGGATACATTCATGTATTCAACGACCTTTAAATTAGGTGTCGCGCAAGCTACGTGTAAATGGGCTAATTGGAGTGCGTGTGGCGCTACTGGTAGGTTAAAAGAATGGGCCAAGTGCGCCACCTTCATCCATTCTGTTACTCCTCCAACTCTACCTATATCTGGTTGGACGATGTCAGCTCCACCACGTCCTATAAGGTCCCTGAATCCGTATTTTGTGTATTCGTGTTCACCTGTAGCTATAGGAATACTAGTTGCCTTCGATATATCTGCCATTCCGTCGATATCGTCAGGTATCAGCGGCTCCTCAAGCCAGCCTATCTGGAACTGTTCGAATTCCTTTGCCATGTATATAGCCTGTTTTCGATAATATCCGTTGTTTGCATCGATGTAGATACTGACATCATCTCCCACAGCTTTTCTAACGGCAGCTACTCTTTCAATATCTTCTCTTTCTGATAATCCAAAATCCTTGCCTACTTTCATTTTGACTCTAGGTATGCCGTCAGACACATATCCAGTCATTTCTTCTATAAGCTCTTTTTCAGAGAAATTAGTCCAACCACCACTCCCATATACGGGTACAGAATCTGTGTATGCTCCAAGTAGTTTATAAAGGGGTAGATTCACATATTTTCCCTTGAGGTCCCAGAGTCCTATATCAATGGCAGAAATGGCACAGAATGCTATGCCTTTCCGGCCATATCCTCTCACTTTCCAATACATATCGTTCCATAGTTGTTCAATGTCCAGTGGGTCTTTTCCTATTAGTTCATTTTTGAGGGAACTTTCAATAACGTCGATGACTCCTGGGGAGGCGTAAGTCATTCCAAGACCTTCTATATCTTCATCAGTTTTAATATGGACGAAAATTTGGCCTCTGCCTCCAGACTCCTCCTTTGGGGTTGGTATGGTTGCGTCCTGTATTGGCTTTCCTTCAGGACTATGAAGGTGGGTTGTAGTTATGTCGGTTATTTTCATTTGGGCCTCTTAATTGAATTAGAGAATTTACATTTTCTCAGGCTTGTTCATTCCCATAAGGTCTAGGCAGTATGCAAGTGATAGTTTGGCGGCTTCGCATAGTTTTAACCTCGCCTTGCTTAATTCTAGGTCGGCTGCATTTTCTGAGAGCACTCTACAGTTCTGATAAAAATTATGAAAAGATGTCGCCAATTCTAGTGAATAATGGGGCAGGTGATGCACTTCATAAGTGTCCGCAATTGTATTTATTACGGAGGGCAACTCTAATATTTTATTAATAAGGTGTCTCTCTGATTCATGGTCCAACATGGTAACCGAGCCGGTTGAATAATCTATATTCTTTTCGGCAGCTAAGCCTAGTATGCTGCATATTCTGGCATGACCGTATTGAATGTAATAAACAGGGTTTTCGGAAGATTGTTGCTTAGCTAAGTCTAGGTCGAAATCCAATTGGCTTTCATGGGACCTAGATAAGAACATGAACCTACATGCATCTGAACCAATTTCGTTGACTAGTTCAATTAAAGGAACGACATTACCTTCCCGTTTTGAAAGTTTTTCCGTGGTCTCGCCTTTTTTGAATCTGACCATCTGGACTAGAATCATTTCTAGATTGTCAGGATCGCTTCCAAGCATTTTCATCGCAGATTTTAGTCTCGGTACCTGGCCTTGATGGTCGGCGCCCCAAACATCAATCACCTTATCAAATTTTCTTTGCACAAATTTGTTGTAGTGGTAGGCGATGTCCGTGGAAAAATAAGTTGGAGTTCCGTTACTTCTTATAAGAACATTGTCTTTTTCTTCGCCCAATTTGGTGTTTAAAAGCCAAGTGGCTCCATCTTTTTCATATACATAGCCCATTTCTGTTAATACAGTCATACATTTTTCAAACTGACCATTTTCAAAAAGACTTTGTTCACTGAACCAGCTATCAAAGTTAATTTTTAGAGATTCGATATCTTCTTTAATTCCCTCTATCATCAAAGCTATGCCAACCCTGCCCAGGTCTAATATTTCTTCGGGATTGGAGGTGTCGTAGACCCTATTACCGGAATCTCTTATTTTTTCAGCGATAGCTATAACATCTTCCCCAGGGTATGAATCTTCTGGCATATCAACATTATTCCCAAGTGACTGCAAATATCTTGCAGTTAAAGATCTGTGGAATTTATCTATCTGGGCTCCTGCATCGTTTAGGTAGTATTCCTGCTCAACATCGGATCCGGCAGCTTTTAAAACGCTTGCCAGAGTACTCCCTATAACCGCACCTCTCGCATGGGCTACATGGAGTCTTCCGGTTGGGTTTGCGCTGATGTATTCGATTTGAAACTTTTTGTCCTTTCCTGCACTTGTGACCCCATAACTTTCTGGGTTGGACAAGATTTGATCAACTTGGTTTTGCAGCCATCTACTGCTTAATACAAAATTAAGAAATCCAGGGTTTGCCACTACGACATCGTCTAATATTTCATCTTTTTTCAGATATTCAGCGAGTACATTTGCTATTTCCATTGGGTTCTTCTTCAATGGCTTAGCGAGTTTCAAAGGAAGGCTTGAAGCATAATCCCCGTGTCCTGGATTTTGCGGTCTTTCAACAGCGGTATCGCCGATTTCGACGTTAGCGATAAGATTATCCTTTTGAGCCAAGTCAAAGGCTTTTTTTATTGAATCACTGAGCATCTCAGGAACAGTCGTCAATTTTACAACTCCGGTAAACTTTTATATTAGTTACCCAGTGACATGTATCGTTGGGTCGTTTTCTGAAGGACTATAAACTTCCCCTATAATTTGATTACTCAACGTTCCTGTCTCGGATAGTAGTTTTTGTAATTTATCTGCCTTATTTGGATTTATTGAAATCAGTAGTCCACCTGAGGTTTGTGCGTCGCACAAAAGGATTTTGTCGTTTTCTGTAATTCCTTCATCCCAGAGCACTGTGGGATTCACAGATTCCAAATTTCGCATCGTTCCCCCTGGGGCGATTCCCTGGTTCAAAAGGTACTCAGTACCTTCGATTACAGGAACGCTAGATTTGTATATGTGAGCAGCTGTTCGGCTACCTTCCATCATTTCTCTTAGATGTCCTAACAGACCAAATCCAGTAACGTCAGAGCAAGCATTTACCCCGACTGAAATCATAGCCTCAGATGCAGATTTGTTGAGTGTTGCCATAATTTCGACGGCGTTATCCAGCACGTTGGAATCTACTTTTTCTTGCTTGCCGGCAGTAGTTATCACACCAGTGCCTATCGGTTTTGTTAGTAGCAACAGGTCACCAGGTTTGGAATTACTGTTTGCTGTTTGATTTCCTGGATTAACTATTCCTGTCACCGAAAGGCCGTATTTAGGTTCGGCATCCACGACGCTGTGGCCCCCGGCGATAACGATTCCGGCTTCTAACGCTTTCGAAGCTCCACCTTTTAAGATTTCTCCCAAGATGGACATGTCTAAATCTGAAGGAAACCCTACTATGTTCAGAGCCGCTATCGGTTTAGCTCCCATTGCATATATGTCACTCAATGAGTTAGCTGCTGCTATCTGACCGAAGATAAATGGGTCATCCACAATAGGTGGAAAAAAGTCAACAGTTAAAACTATAGCTAGGTCATCAGTTAATTTATAAACGGCCGCGTCATCACTGGTTTTCGTTCCCACCAGTAGGTTTGGATGGGTCATTTCTGGTAGCTGCTGCAGAACCTGCATCAGGTCATCTGGACTTAGCTTGGAGGCTCAACCAGCACATGATGCTAGTTCTGTGAGCCTTACTTTTTCATGATGGTGCTGCATTCTTGGTATCCTAAGTGATGCAAATTACTGAATATTATATCTGTATATTGATGTGTTTAAAGTATAAAGTCGATATTCATTATCAGATATCATTGAACAAGAACATTCCTACTTCAATTTGATGAGGTGTTTATTTTACGGATGAGATACTCCGATTTTTCAGTTAATAGCATTGACCTTTCTGTAATTGGATTTCCTCTGTGGACTCTAGCTACCAGAGGTTGGGGTGCAAAAGATACCGACCTTTCCATATATTTACTCCAGCAGGCTTTTGAACAAGGTATAAATTTTTTTGATACAGCTGATTCCTATGGAAAAGGTTATGGTGAAGAGCTGTTGAGGGAAGCTCTTTCACCTGTGAGGCATGAAATCGTTATATCTACTAAATTTGGGTACGATTTCTATTCTCCACAGTTGGATGTAGATTGGGATGGTAAGAATTTTGATCCCGAATATGTTGTCTATGCCTGTGAACAATCCTTGCGTCGTATTGGAACCGACTATCTCGACATGTATTTTGTTCATTATCCCTCATATGCCGAGGTAGAGAATGATGATTTATATGAGGCCCTTGAAAAACTGGTAGATGCGGGTAAGATTCTGAATTTTGGTATCGCGACAGATGATCGGCCAGAAGCAGCAGAAATAGCTACGTTGCTAGCCTTTGAAAGAGGGCTAGATTTATTTCATACCCCGTTCAGTTTGTTGGAACAAGAACTGGTTGATCTTTTTTCTCAAATGGAAAAGCATATTTCAGTCATAGCTAGAAGAGTCCATTCATTTGGCCTTTTAGAAGACTCTTATGATCCCAAAATATTTCAGGAGTCAGATTCCAGTAATCATCCTGTGTTGAAGAAGATTTTGGAAATGCGACCCCATTATGATTTTTTATTTGAGGACTGGGAAGAAAGCGTGCCGGACGTGGCATTGAGGTTTGCCATAACTAATAAAAATGTGGCCTCAACACTTCCCAATATCTCTGATGTCGATAACTTGAGACAATATTGTTTATCTGCCGATAAACCAGATTTAGCTAGTGATCTTATGAGTTTGATAGGTGAGGTTTACAGCGAACAAAAAGACAATGACAACGATGAGGGGAAAGAATAAATTCTCATAAGCTTTTTGTAATCAGTTCCTTTTCTTTTTGGCCCTTTTCATTTCGTCTTCGATGAGTTTGAAATCTCTGCTGGGTATGAGGTGTATGCGGTCCCAAAAAGCAAGTGGCCAATCTTCCGGAGCCCATCTCTTTACGTACTCAAGGCTTGGCCCCAACTGTAGTCCATCAATGTATTCTGTTTCTTCTAAGACATAGTTGGGTTTTAGTTCTATTCTAAATTTAAATTCCTTAGGTTGATCTGAAGGCATCCATATGGGGGACTCATCTTCAAAGTAGTCGGAAGTTATTGTTGCTGACGCCGTCCAGCATTTCCTGTTTCGGTCAAAAAATATAACCCGGTCTTTTGCGTGCATCCTCTGTGCACGTCTTTTGTATTTGGCGCTCATTCCAAATATTTTGTACCCTTTTTCGCGAGTAATTACAGAGTTTTCGCTATTATCTACAAACATCCAGTAATTGGAGCCCATTTAATTTCCCTGTGACCTGTCTCGTTAATTTGTTAAGGCTGTTTTATTGTCATACATTGTACATCTGTTTGAGATATGCTCGCTAAGGTTGTGAAGGTATAAAATAGTTGGTGCTTTACCGGTGTATTTAATTAGATAAATGCGAATAGATTGGGTCTTTATGAATGTTTTTTCGGCGATAATACTGGGTGCAGGTTCCGGAGATCGGATGGGAGGAATTGATAAAATACTCACCGAAATTTCTGGTGTACCTGCAATATTACATTCTGTGAATGCCTTCATCGAGGTTGGGATATTCCAAACGACGATACTATTAGCAAACACCGATAATATCGATGAATTGAAGCGCCTCATGTCCGATCCTAAATATCAGTCAGTTCATGTGGTTCTAGGCGGTAATAGAAGGCAGGATTCTGTAAGGATAGGTTTGGATCAAATCAAATCGTCCGATTATGTGATGATTCATGATGGAGCAAGACCATGCGTTTCACCTGATCTCATCAGGCGTGGCATGATGGCATCTGAAAATTCTGATGCAGCTATTCCAGTCGTTCCAATCACTGACACAGTCAAGATGCTAAAGGACTCTATGGTTATGTCAACAATGGATAGGTCGTCCCTTTATGCCTCTCAGACGCCTCAAGTTTTTAAGTATAAAACTATCGCCGAATTGCACTTAACTTTGACGTCAGATGTAACAGATGATGCTGCAATTATAGAGATCCATGGCGGTAATGTATCGACTTATGATGGTGATCCTGAAAATATTAAAATGACGAATCCTATCGATATTGAAATCGCAGAAACTATTTTGAAGAGACGAAAAGGTAAATGACTTCATCTAGAACTGGAATTGGTATAGACGTACACCGACTTAAAAAAGGTGGTCCGATAATATTGGGAGGGGTTCAAATCCCACATGAATATGGCTTGTTGGGACATAGTGACGGGGACGTTTTATTACATGCAGTGATTGATGGATTTCTAGGGGCTGCGAATATGGGGGATATCGGGGTTCATTTCCCTTCTGATAACCCAGATTATAAAGGAATAAGTAGTGA
Organism: SAR202 cluster bacterium; assembly: GCA_008373095.1. Lineage (GTDB taxonomy): Bacteria > Chloroflexota > Dehalococcoidia > Lucifugimonadales > UBA826 > UBA11996. The sequence goes on from RQOP01000091.1 coordinate 35,769, forward strand.
AATATTACTTGAAACAGCTTTCAGCCTGATAGTCGAAAAAGGATGGAAGCCGGTGTTTGTGGATGCTACAATTATCGCCGAAAAACCGCGCCTAGCAAAATTTGTGCCACAAATGAAAATAAAAATAGCGCGCGCTGTAAATTTAACTCAAGAAGACGTCAGCATTAAAGCTACCACCACCGATGGGCTTGGTTATATTGGTAGGGGAGAAGGTATTGCTTGCCATGCTGTAGTAACGATTCAGAGATTAGGATGAGACTGTATAACACGCTAAGTAGGTCAGTAGAAGAATTGGTGGTTGAAGATAACACCGTGAACATGTACGTATGCGGTATAACTCCGTATGCTCCATCCCATTTAGGTCACGCGATGTGTGCCATCGTTTTCGATGTAATCCGTAGATATCTTGAATACAAGGGATACAAAGTTAATTTCATTCAGAACTTTACCGATATTGATGACAAGATGATCATAGCGGCAAATGATGAAGGAATTAAGGTTTCAGAACTAGCGGAAAGGAATATTCAGGCCTATCTGTCCGAGCTTGGTCGACTGAATGTTATGGAGGCTTCCGAATATCCAAGGGCTACAGAAGAAATCGACTCGATAATCCAGGTAATAACGGACCTAATAGAAAAAGGATATGCATATGAGATATCCGGGGACGTCTATTTTAGGGTAAAACAAGATGAGGATTACGGGAAATTAAGCCGAAGGAATATTGACGATTTACTGGCAGGAGCAAGATTGGAAATAGAGGAGACAAAAGAAAACCCTGCAGATTTTGCTCTCTGGAAGAGTCAAAAACCGGGAGAACCAGCTTGGGATAGTCCTTGGGGTCAAGGGCGGCCGGGTTGGCACATTGAATGTACAGCAATGTCTTTAACTTACCTCAATAACAAGATTGATATTCATGGGGGTGGACAGGATTTAGTATTTCCTCATCATGAAAATGAAATTGCACAGTCAGAGTCCTACACAGGGGTAGAACCTTTCGCTAGATATTGGATGCATAACGGGACCCTTGGATATGGGGAAGAAAAAATGAGCAAATCATTGGGGAATGTCTTTTCGATAGGTGAAGCCTTGCAGGTATTTTCCTCTGACGCCCTTCGAATGTTTTTTCTCAGTTCTCATTATAGAACCCCGTTGGTTTTCAGTAATGAGTCTGTAGAAGGTCAACAAAGGGCGATAGAAAGGCTTAAATCTGCTGTAGCCTCTAATTCAGGTGAAGGGGAGATTCTCAAAACAAATCCGTATCGTGAAAGATTTGAAGCTGCCATGGATGAGGACTTCAATACTCCAATAGCATTTTCAGTTATTTTTGATTTAGCCAGGGATATCAATAGAGAATCCTCAAATGGCCTCAACGTTAATCCTGCGCAGGATCTTCTTTCAGAATTGGCGAAAGTTTTGGGGATAACACTGGAAACTGATAATTCGAAAGCAGATGGGGATATAGCACCTTATCTGGATTTGTTATTGGAAGTCCGTGAAGGACTTAGAAAGGAAAAACAATTTGAGTTGTCTGATCAAATAAGAGATAGGCTAGTAGATCTAGGAGTATCAATAGAAGATACCTCTACCGGTGCGCGGTGGAAGCTTGATTAGGACACTGGGATCTCGATACTAATCGAACCAGCTACTCGCACTGATAATCGATACCACTATAAAAATCACAACCAATGCTATCGTAAATCGGAACAAAGCCAATTCGATACCTCTTCTAGTTCTAAAAGAGGATTCTGCTGCTCCAAACAAGGCAGTGCCTTGACCTCTTACTTGCATCAGTATCACAGCGATTAAAAGCAACGATATGAATATCATTACTATATTTATTGCAGTATCCATGGGGTAATTATACCTCTAAGTAAGGCCTTAGGGTATCAACTCTCGTAATTTTCCTTTATGAAATTAGCCAATTTATAGGAGTCGTGTCTGACTTTATGCGTCTCGTCTAGTAAGTCTGTGCTCACTACCACATGTTTCTTTATGTTGGTATTTAGTTGCACGGCCTCACCTAGGAATTGGTCTCCGATATCGCCTATGTTGTCGTTTGCTATTATTACGTCAATAATGTCAGATCCTAGGTAGTGTTCGAGTACTTCAATGTGTTTGCCCACCGTGAAATCTCGGGTTTCGCCAAGTTCAGTGGCTACATTGCAAATATAATATTTGACGGCTTTTGACTGAGTAATAGCATCAACAATACCAGCTACCATTAAGTTTGGAAGTATGCTTGTATAAAGGCTGCCGGGTCCAATCACTATTAAATTGGCATTGTTTATCGCCTTAATAGCAGTAGGGGAGGCTTCTGCGTTTGGAGGCTCTATGATTAATTCTTCTATTTCGGATAGACTATCTTTGACTTTTGATTCTCCGTTTATTAATTGACCATTCTTTAGACGCACAGATAAGTTTATATTGTCAGTTGTTGCTGGAACCACCTGGCCCTTTACGGACAAAATTCTACTTGACTCAGCCAATGCATCTTCAAAACTATCTGTTACATCGGTCATGGCGGCTATGAAAAGATTTCCAAAACTATGCCCTTGCAATTCGGACCCTTCAGGGAATCTGTATTGAAATAATTCTTTTAGTATTGAGTTTTCATCAGATAGTGCGACTATACAGTTTCTGAAATCTCCTGGAGGTATAATTCCCATTTCTCTTCGAAGCCTCCCTGAACTTCCTCCATCATCAGCGACTCCAATTATTGCTGTTATATGGTGAGTATGTTCTTTGAGGCCTCTCAGTAGCACTGACAGTCCTGTGCCGCCACCTATTGCGACTACATTCAAGTTATTGAACTTTAAATTTCTATTTGTTGCCATTTGAGAACTGAGAATACTCTTTTTAGTTACGGTTCTCTCTTTCTGCCAAGTTCAGCTGTCACCATTTCTGAGGCTACTTGCGGGTTAGCCTGACCTTTGGTTTTTTTCATAACTTGGCCGACTAAGAATCTTACAGCAGAATCCTTACCATCCAGATAATCCTCTACTGCTGAGGGGTTTTCCAGGAGGATTTCCGAAACTACATTTTGTATGGATTCCGTGTCGTTTATTTGGGATAAACCTTTATCTTCAGAAATTTTGTTTGGATCTCCGCCATTTATAAACATTTCGTCAAACACAGCTTTAGCCATTGAATTACTTATTTTTCCAGCGTCTACAAGTAGGACTAATTTGGCTAGTTCTGCCGGTTCAATTTTTATTTCATTCCAGGTTGATTTATGCTCGTTTTTCATTCGGTTCAGATCGACATTTATCCAGTTAGCCACCGTTTTGGCGGCCTCCTTTGAATTCATGGATTGAGATAGGAATGGTAAAGAGGTTTCAAATAGTACTGTTGCTTCTTTATCGGCGATCATGACTGAGGCGTCGTATTCGGATAGACCTAGAACTTCAATATATCGTTCTTTCTTTGCTGAAGGTAGTTCAGGGATCTGAGTTTGGATTTTTTTTACCCAATCACGGGAAATCAAAATTGGCGGTAGGTCAGGTTCAGGAAAATATCTATAATCCGCAGCGTATTCTTTGGTGCGCTGGCTTAAGGTTGTTCCACGTTCGTCTGACCACCCTCGAGTTTCTTGTTCGATAGTTTGTCCTGATTCTAATAATTTTCGTTGTCTGGTCTCTTCATGTTTTAGTGCACGGAATACAGATCTAAAGCTGTTAACGTTTTTTATCTCCACCTTGGCACCAAGTTCCTCTGACCCAACAGGCCGTATGCTTATGTTGGCATCGCACCTAAAACTTCCTTCTTCCATATTTGCAGTGCTAGTTTCAACAAATCTAATGATCGAATGAAGATTAGTCAGATATTCGTTCGCTTCTTCAGGACTTCTCATATCAGGTTCGCTAACAATTTCCATTAGTGGTACTCCAGCCCTATTTATATCTAAAAGGCTGTATGAGTCTCCATATGGTTCTTTGCGGTGGATTAATTTGGCTACATCTTCTTCCAGATGAACTCTGGTTATACCAATTTGTCTTTCTTCCGCGTCTCCCACTTGTATAGCAAGATTCCCACTCAAAGCTATAGGAATATCGAACTGCGAGATTTGATAACCTTTCATTAGATCCGGGTAGGGGTAGTTTTTTCTGTCGAATTTAGTTTCCGGCGATATGGAACAATTTAGCGCCAAGCCGGTCTTTATGACTAAATCAACTGCTTTTTTGTTTACAACCGGTAAGACTCCAGGCATACCCATGCAGACAGGGCAGACCCGGGTATTTGGCTCTGAGTCTTGGTAGTCTGAACCACAGGGGCAGAACATTTTGCTTGTTGTTAGCAATTGAGAATGGACTTCCAACCCAATAACTGTTTCATATTTGTCTGGCATGGTTTTCTATAGAATTACCTTTGGTAGAATGTGAGGTCATTCTATAACGGAACGATTATCGATATAAAGGCTTTTGTTTGAGTAGAATATGTTATGCGTCTTCAGGAGAAAACACATTGAATTTTGTGTACTGAACTGGTGAAAGTTTTACCTTTAACCCAGGGAACAAGGTCGTGTGAATTTTGTGTTTGCATTGTATTAATTCTTTCTCGGCAGTTTCTACCCAGAATATTGTTTCGTCTCCCCTAAAATCTTTCCTGATAACAGTATTCTCACCTGATGGCATTGGTTCCATTGAGAGATCAGTGTGCCTTATTGCTACTTGAACTTTCTCACTTTCAGAAAATTCCGCTGGTATCCTCAAAGGCAGAAGTCCTATGCTAGTTTTAACGTATTCTCCTGAAATTACACCGTCTACAAAATTACAGCTACCACTCATCAAAGCCGTTTCTTTACTGTTCGGCCAAAAATATATTTGGTCCGGTGGCCCGATTTGTTTTATAGACCCACTTGCCATTACGGCGACCCTATCTGCTATTGAAAAAGCTTCTTCTCTATCATGGGTTACAAATATGGTCGCAGTATTACTTTCTCTTAGTATCTCTTCCATTTCCATTCTGACTGTGAGCCGCAAAGAAGCGTCTAGGTTGGAAAATGGTTCATCCATCAATAGCACAGCCGGCCTTGTTGCTAAAGTTCTGGCGATCGCAACTCTCTGCTGTTGCCCGCCTGATAGTTCATGTGGGTATCTTTCCAATAATCCTTCTAGCCGGGTGAGTTTTTGAACTCTTTCTAGATTTTCAGACTGTGTTTTTTCGTCAAGGTGCGATATACCAAAGAGAATGTTCTTTTCAACCGAAAGATGGGGGAATAAAGCGTAATCCTGAAAAATCATCCCTATATTTCGTTTAGCGGGTTCTATATTGGTGTCCGGGCCGAAAATTTCTTCATTATTCAGAAAAATTGTTCCTTGATATGGGCTTTCCAGTCCAGCGATTATCCTCAGTAGAGTAGTTTTACCACACCCACTCGGACCTAAGATTGAGAGAATTTCTCCTTCATATAAATGCATGTGCAAATTTTTTATTACTTGATTTTGTCCGAAATTGATATTCAGATCATCACAGTGTAAAAGTGAATTAAGCAACTATTTATTCACTCCCTAGATTGTTAAAAATATTGTTCTTTAGAACTATCATCGTAAGAGGTATAGATGATAGGAAAATCAACAAGAGTGAAGGAATAGCAGCTCTGGCAAAAAAAGCTTCAGAACTGAATGACCAAATAGCAGTTGTAAGGGTATGGAAATCTAGAGGGGCTAATAACAGCACAGCAGGTAGTTCCTTCATGGTTATTAAAAAAACAGTAGCCCCTGCCATAATTATTCCCGATTTCATAAGTGGTAAGTTGGTTAATATTATAGAGTTGATTTTATTTTTACCTAATGTCATGGATGATTCTTCGTACCTTGGACTTATTTGAGTCATTGAGGATCTTATAGCTCCTAACCCGGTTGGCATATATAAAACAGCGCAAGCAACGACTAACAATAATGTCGATTGATAGAGGGGGGCTCCTATTTTTGCACCAAAGAAAACCAGTGACAATGAAACTGCTACGCTGGGTAGCGCGTAACCAGTAAAGCACATTTTCTCTATAAAATTAGTTAAAACGCTGGGGCGTCTGACTGACATATATCCAACTGGAAGGGATAAGACGACAACAACGGCGGCCGTCAATACAGAAAGAGTAATTGAATTGAATGCCAATATGTGGTTGGATTCAGCAGTTAAGATAGAAGCATCTTCACCAAAATATAGCCCTCTCACTATCCAGTAAGAAAGAACAGCCAATGGGATTACGACAGATACAAGGGAAACGAAAGCACAAATCCCTGCAGCAGGCCACCGCCACCTCCCTATGTCGATGATGGGTAGTTTTCTAGAAGCGCTGCTAGAATTTTTGTAGTATTTTTTATTACCTCTAATTAAGATTTCAAAAGTCATGAATAGCGTTGCCACTAAGAATAATGCCAGCGCAAGTAGAGCTGCGGTATTTCTGTCGAATCCGGCTTCATATTGGTTGAATATGGACCATGTGAAAGTTTTGTAACGTAGAAGAGAGACTGCTCCAAAATCACTCAAAGTGTAAAGGCTTACAAGCAGAGATCCTGAAAAGATAGCAGCTTTGATTGAAGGGATTGTTACTTTCATGAAGGTTTGGAATTGATTTAATCCCATTAATTTTGCGGTTTCCTCACCGGATACATCCATGTTTGAGATGTTAGACCTGATTGTTAGGATTATGTAGGGATAATTAAGGAAAGATAAAGTTATTAGACTTCCGTAATATCCGTACATAGTCGGGATCCGTTCTATTCCCAAGGTAGGATTTAGTATTTCATATAAAAGACCGCCGTTTCCGACAAACGACATGAGTATATAAGCTCCTACATAACTTGGTATTACCAACGGTAAAAAAGTTAGTATCGACCATAGTTTTTTATAAGGTAGATTTGTCCGTGTGGTGAGCCAAGCAATCGGCACCGCTATGACGACTGATAGCAATGTTACTGTTATGGCCAAAAAAATTGATCTCGAAAAAACCATCATGGTTTTTGGTCTTACCAGCCATGTCCATATTTCGGAATCTGCGCCTGACACACGGCCAATCAAGTAGACTAATGGAGTCACACATAAAGCGGCGGCTATTAACGATGGGATCATGATCCACAACGAAGTTCTGCTAGCCAGTGGATTTGTTAAAGTCAAAACTTAGAGAGTTTCCTGTGATAGCTATATTTTATAGAGAAAATTCGAGATTTATTGGGTTATAAAACGCAGTTGGTAAGTATATCCTAATTCACT
>RQOP01000092.1 GCA_008373095.1 SAR202 cluster bacterium
AAATCTCATGATCTCATTTCGTAATTTGGTCGATTCCTCATAGCCATCCTTAAGAGATACGAAAGCCTTAACTATCTCCATAGCAATTTCATCTGGTTTTCCAATTACACCGGCTTCAGCCACAGCAGGATGTTCGATCAAAGCACTTTCAACTTCAAAAGGTCCTACCAAATGTCCGGCAGTGTTAATCACATCATCCGCTCTACCTACAAACCAAAAATATCCATCAGAATCTTTGCGTGCTGTATCCCCTGTTATGTACCAACCCTTTCTGAATCTGGAGTTATACATTTCCGAGTTGTTCCAATACCCATGGAACATGGATGGCCAACCTGGTTTAACCACCAAGTTCCCATCTTCTCCGTCGGGAACTTCATTGAAATCCTCATCCACTATGGCTATATGAACTCCAGGGATAGGTTTCCCCATGGAACCAGGCCTTACCTCCATACTTGGATAGTTGGCACACATAATCGCTCCAGTCTCGGTCTGCCACCAGTTGTCGTGAAATGGCATCCCAAACACATCGTTACCCCAAACCACTGCTTCTGGATTTAAAGGCTCACCCACACTACACATATACCTTAAGGTAGCAAGATCAAACCTTGCAGGAACCTCCTCCCCTGCCTTCATCAGCATTCGAATTGCCGTGGGGGCAGTGTACCAAACTGTCACTTTGTGCTTTTGGATCTGCTCATACCATCTGCTCGCACTGAATCCACCTTCATAAATCAACTGAGTTACACCATTTGTCCACGGAGCCAACATCCCATAAGAAGTTCCTGTGACCCACCCCGGATCTGCCGTACACCAGTAAATGTCATCGTCATGTAAATCAAGTGCCCATCTCCCTGTGGCCATTTGCTGAACCACGGCCTGATGTCTATGAACGGCTCCTTTTGGCTTACCGGTGGTACCAGACGTGTAATGCATAATCGAATAGTCGTACTGTCCGGTCACAACGGTGGTAAATTCCGCAGGAGCTTTTCCCATTTCTTCCTCATACGATAGGTCCTGAGGATCTATTGGATTGGAGTCCCTAGAATCTTTATTCACTATCAGTATGTGCTGCAAATCAAATAATTCAGGAATAATATCAACAATTTTTTTTCTCAAATCGGGTTGTGTCACAAGTACTTTTGCACCGCTATCTTGCATCCTATCCCGAACAGGTTCTGGTCCAAAAGCAGAAAAAAGAGGACCCACAACTGCCCCCGCTTTCAAAGCACCGAAAAAGGAGATGTAGAGCTCAGGAAGCCTATCCATAAATATGAATACTCTGTCACCTTTTTCTATACCAAGACTTTGAAGAACATTAGCGAACTTATTGGTCAGCCGCTGCATGTCACCAAAGGTATAATCTTCCCGCTCTCCATTCTTCCCTTCCCATATCATCGCTATTTTGTCTCGTTTGTCCCCATTGGCGTGTCTATCTATAGCCTCATGAGCCTTATTCAAACCTCCGCCGGGTAACCAATCTAGGTCCTCGTATAAACTTTCCCAATCAAAGTTTTTATATGAATCTTCCAAATCCAAATTTGGCTTAACAGCCATTTTGTCGACCGCGATTTTTTGTATAGGTTTGAAATCTGCGTCTGCCATAGAAGTAACCTCTTTAATCTTTTGTTTTGGATCCGAATAGTATCAGGATCATGGTTTATAGTGCTAACTTCAAGTTATTAATCACATGAAGTATGGTTATCACGCTAGGAGATCAAAATTTATCGACGGTCAAAAAATGAACACGTTTGCAGAAATCTTTAAAATAGTTGAAAAAGTTCCTGTTGGAAAAGTAGCTACCTACGGAAACATAGCTGACATGGCCGGCACATTAAACCCTAGGATCGTAGGATACGCTCTTTCAAGTCTCAATTCCGATTCTGATATCCCTTGGCACAGGATCGTGAATCGGCATGGAGAGATAAGCTCTAGAGATGGGGACGGGCCTTGGCTACAAAGAGAACTCCTAGAATCAGAGGGGGTAGTCTTCACCAAAAAAGGCCGCATCAACATGAATGTGTACCGCTGGGGCGGCTAGAAATTTCATCTAGCTTTCTTGACCCTCTAAAAAACCGTTTCTATAATTCCAAAACTACCAGCAACCAATTAAAAGGAGCCCCTAGTGACCTACGAGACAATCTTATATTCCAAATCTGAAGGGGTAGCCACTATTACCCTGAACAGACCAGAAGTACTTAACGCACTGAGCACAACTTTATTTCGCGAACTTGATACTGCAATAACCGAGGTAGAATCAGATGAGGAAGTTAAAGCTGTGATCATAACAGGTGCTGGAGACAGGGCATTTACGGCAGGTGCGGACATACATGAAATGACTAGGAATGCAGAGAGTGATAGCCCACCTCCCGCTGATCCTAAAAGACCAACCTATGCATGGCATATCGGAAGTTGCACCAAGCCAACTATCGGGGCATTAAATGGATTGGCTTATGGAGGCGGAGCTGTCTTAGCATCCAGCTTAGATATTCGCGTCGGGTGTGAAAAAACCAAATTCAGGTTTCTAGCCGCCGCTTATGGAAGAGTAAATTCCACATGGAGTTTACCAATGCAAGTCGGCTGGCCAAAAGCCAAAGAGTTGTTGCTAACTGCCCGAGTTGTAGAAGCTGAGGAAAGTCTGCAGATAGGTCTACTCAACCATCTAGTCGATTCGTCAGAACTATTGAGCAAAGCCAATGAACTGGCCAGTTTAATCGTTGGAAATGACGCTCGTATGGTACAAGGAATCAAAAAACTTTTAATCGACGATATTGGGGAAAGTTGGGAAAGCACCTATCAAAAGGAATTAAATGCCCAAGATAATGAGTTGGAGCCCACCCCAGTTCTAGAAGGCTTTAAACCATTCATAGATCGAAAAGGTCGAAAATCCTAATTCAGTCAACCAAACCACGATCATGGGAAGGGCAGAAACGAAGATTCTATAAGGAGATTAGTTTATGAGAACGGCAACAATAGGCGTAGGAGCCATAGCAGGAACTCTGGCAGGCTTCATGGCAAAGGCTGGCAATGATGTATTGATGATTGATTCTTGGAAAGAACACGTTGAGACCATGAATGAAAAAGGTCTTATATTAGATGGGATAGTCGGAGATCATCTTGTGAAGGTCAATGCAATACATACCGATGAAATACCAAACATTTCTGATACGTTTGATATGGTTATTGTAGGAGTCAAGTCATATGACACAGAGAATGCTATTAAGGCAATGCTTCCATTCATGAATGAAGAAACCTGCGTGGTAAGCCCTCAAAATAGCATTAACGAAACTCTGATAGCACCTCTCGTGGGCGCCCAAAGAACTATCGGATGCATAACCACAATTTCTGCAGGGATGTACGAACCAGGACACATAACCCGTACCGGCAGTGTTTCTCAATCTCTACAAAAAGAACCTGTTTGCTTCACAGTCGGGGAACTAAATGGCGAAATAACTGAAAGGGTCCAAACAATAGCAGATCTATTCAATTCCGCCGGGAAAACCCTGGTTACAGACGATCTGTGGGGTCAACGCTGGTCGAAAATGGTAACTAATTGTATGGTGAACGCAACAGCGGGTATGACAGGGCTCATGAGTCACGAGGTGAGAGCTGATAGAGAAACTAGAAATCAAATACTTAATTTAGCCATTGAAACGGTGAAGGTTGGTCGAGCTCTTGGTTACAATGTTAAGCCTCCTATGGGAGATTTTTCACTAGAAGACATGGAAAAAGGCGCCGGCCCAGAGGGAAATGAAGAACTAGATAAAGTACTACAAGGTACTCCACCAGAAGTTCCAGGCAGACCATCCCTAGCCCAAGATGTGATGAAAGGAAGGAAGACCGAAATTGACTATCTAAATGGGCTTGTGTCTGATAAGGGGAGAGAAATAGGTGTTGATACTCCATATAGTGATGCGGTTACCCAGGTGTTAAAGGGGGTTGAATCGGGGGAATTCGGAGTTGGAATGGACAATATAAGAAGAGTTTCAGATATAGTACGTTCGTACCATGGCAGATAATCATTCACTGAAAGACAGAGTAGCTTTAGTAACCGGTTCAGGCCGTAATATAGGTAGGGCAACAGCTCTTCGATTGGCCTCTAAAGGAGCTTCTGTAATAGTAAATTCCAGATCAAATGAGCAAGAAGCGCAGTCGGTACGAGATGAAATTTTACGAAATGGCGGGAAGGCCATTTCAGTTATATGTGATGTTGGTTCAGAATCAGAAGTTGATTCCATGTTTACTCAAATAGAAAACACTATGGGCTCAGTCACAATCCTCGTTAACAATGCTGGATTACGAGAAGAATCCTCTACATTGGATATGACTACAGAGGAGTGGCGACGAGTTTTGTCAGTAAACCTGGATGGACCTTTTTATTGTTGTAGAGCAGCAATACCGGGAATGCTAAAAGAAAATTGGGGAAGAATAATAAATGTTTCAGGTCTCAACGCCTTCAAAGGTAAAAGTGGATGGGGACATGTAAGTGCATCAAAGATGGGAGCATTAGGATTAACGAGAGCTCTTTCTGTGGAATTGGCTGACAAAAATATAATGGTCAATCACATCGTTCCCGGAGCTTTTGATACGTCAAGAGACTCGTCTGCACCTATACCTTCCACTGGAATTCCAGTCGGCAGATTAGGAATGCCTAAAGAAATAGCCTCGGCGGTAGATTTCCTTGTGTCGCCGGAAAATGGATTCATTACAGGTCAAACACTGCATGTAAACGGTGGAGCGTTAACCTACTAATCCAATATGCTACCAAACAATCAATGGAGGGATATAGATCCTGGAAATTACCGTTTTATATTTTGCAGCTTATCGAGAACAATCTGGTCAAACCACAGAGACATTTTCATTATCGGAACCTAGTATTCTGTCAGATCTAATTGACGCTGTATTAAGGTACCACCCAGAAATTAAATGTTCCAAAGATAGAATGGTAGCTGCAGTAAACGAAGAATATCAGCGACACAATTACACTTTAAATGACGGTGATATGGTAGCGCTGATACCTCCAGTAAGTGGCGGATCAATTAGTCAGGAGTGAAATCTTTGTCCATCAAACTTCAATATCAAACTTATGTAACTACTGACAAACTAGACCTCAGCAAATTAGCGAAAGAGGTTGTTGAAGATAGAAATGGGGCAGCCATAATCTTCAACGGTATAACAAGAGATCACACAGATGGTCGAAAAGTATTGTTCTTGGAATATGAAGCTTATCTTCCTATGGCAGAGTCCAAATTAGAGGAAATCGCAAAGGAAATGTGTAGCAAATGGGATGTGAAGGTAGTCATTGCTCACAGATTAGGAAGAGTCAACATAGGGGAGTCCAGCCTTATTGTAGCCGTTGGGTCCCCACACAGGGAATCAGCCTATTTGGCCAGCCAATATTCGGTCGACCGAATAAAACAAGTAGTTCCAATTTGGAAAAAGGAACACTTTGAGGGTGGAGAAGTTTGGATTGGTGACGCCGAAGGGTTTAGACCAATTTCAACATGAAATTAGGCTCAACTAGGCACAACTCAACTGAGAATTGGTGAAGTAAGTTACGTAAACTTACTCTAATATCTTTGTTAAGTAGGGATTGATTAGCTGAAACACCCCTACAATACGATTTCAGCGATTTCGGAAAGTAGATCAATTTAAGTACATTTTTAGTTATTTTACATTGTTAATATCAACTGTTTCATTATAATTAGGTATTTACAATAACGATATTCGTATATATAGAAAGATTAGTTCCGGATTTCACAATTAGGTGCCTTGCCACGACCAGATGCTCAAACCTATAATTTAAGTTCCAATGACAAATTTGGAGGGATCGCATAGAGGTCTAGTGCGGCCGCCTGCTAAGCGGTTAGGGGATGAAAGTCCTCTCATGGGTTCGAATCCCATTCCCTCCGCCAT
>RQOP01000093.1 GCA_008373095.1 SAR202 cluster bacterium
AGGCTCAATATTTACTGAGGCTCCGCTTCCTGTGTCGTGCCACATATATTTTTCGTGCCATAAGAATCCCGTAGCCAATTTTTTGTTCTCCTAAACCTGTGTGGACACTTTAACAGAGTCTTTGTTGCTACCACATTTGTTTTTAAAACATCATCTGCTTTGTCTGAGAATTTTCGGCAATAAATTTAGTTGCGAAGAGGAGTTTCAACCTCTGATATAAATGAGGACATTTTATCTGTAATTTCCGAGGTTGAATCTCCTGTAAAACTAAGAATCAGGTGATTAATGCCCAAATCTTGCAATTGCCTTATATCTTCTTGAATTTGGCCTGATTCCCCTTCAAACCACCTAGTTCTTTGGCCTGACATATTGAACCAATTTGCACTATACGCCAGATCAATAGTTGCTGGATCTCTGTCGGTAGCTTCAGCATACTGGTGTAGTCGGGCGATTCTTTTTTTGAGTAGATCTGCTGAATCCAATGGGAATTTAGGATTTGTTCCGATCGGATACCAACAATCTCCCAGTTCGGCTGCTCTACGTAATGCTGGACTGCTTTCTCCACCTACCCAGATAGGGGGATGAGGATTTTGAATCGGTTTGGGTAAGAAACTTACATCAGAAAAACTTGCATAGTTTCCCTCATATGCCGGGTCTTCTTTTGTCCATAATTCCTTGAAAATTTCTATATATTCACTTCCTACCGCGCCCCTTTCATCGAAAGAAGGTGCATCTAAGGCTTCGAATTCTTCCCTCATCCAACCTACGCCGCATCCGACGTTTAAACGGCCATTGGAGAGCACATCCACGGTGGCCAAAATTTTTGCTGTTAGAACCGGATTGCGGTGTGGAAGTACCATAACTGAGGTAAGAAGTTTGAGGTTTTTAGTTATCGCGGCAATAGCCATCAAGGTGGTTAGCTGCTCAAGACACTCACCGGTGTCTTGCCCTGCAAAACTACCATCTTCGTTATATGGGTATATGGAATCTATGTTCCTGGGGACTACCACATGATCGCTTACTGTAACTATGCCGAATCCCAGTTTTTCTCCAGAAGTAACTATCTCAGAGATCGATTCAAAATTTGCCAGAGGACCTCTCGTCGGTATTCCAAATCCAAAATCCATAATGCACCTCCATTATCTTTATCTATATGAACGAGACTAGTATTTTTTAATTTCGATGAAAGTGTGCATCAATGGTTAAGCGGGCGGATCTTCTTGGAACATCGTGATGCCTATATCCAGATATTTATCTCGTTCTTCAGGTTTTGTTCCGGTACCCATGGCGAGCCGTATACCTGTTCCATCCAATTGTGCTGCTACATTACGCATGCAGTCATCCACATTTGTTAATGGATATCCCTTATGCCCCTCCATGTTAAAAGAGAGATCATTGGGCCCAAATGTCACGACACTCACTCCTGGTTTTGCCAATTTCTGGATGTTGGTGACGGCCTCAACTGATTCCACTTGGATGCTCAAGATTACATAGTCATTCCACCATTTGGCATACGACAGCCGATCCATTCCTTTCGCCACGCCACGCACACCTCGGCGTGCTTCACCACCCCAACTCCTACGACCAACCTGAGGGTAGTATGTGTAGGCGAGGGCATCATCAACTGTTTCTTCTTCCATTACTTCAGGGACTAGGACCGCACTGCACCCCAGGTCTAGATAACGCCCCACCAAATAGGCGTGGCGTGTGTGGGGGATACGTAGCTGAACGTCAATTCCAAGTTCCTCAGCGGCCGTGCAATAAGCAACAAGTGACTCTTCGCTGAAGGCTGTGTGCTGACCATCTATCCAGATATAGTCGTATCGTCCCGTTGCCCAAATGTCGGCTAATTGACTCTTAGTTGTATTTAATGAGCCACGCAAGGCAACCAGTACTTCTCCGTCTCGAACGCGCTGCCTGAGTGTTTTATCCTGAGTCATGGGTATCTCCTGTGTGTCGGCATTACAAATAAATAGATTTTTCGAACATGCGGGGGAATAATAGCATTTTGACTATTAAAGAGGTGATCTGATTTAGGTGTTAATGGATAACGCGATTGTTTTAAGCATTGTATTCGGCGTGCTGGGCGCTACTGCCATAGGAATTGCAGACCTTATAACTATTGGACTGGCAAGAAAGATTGGCTTGGTAACTACCGGTATATGGGAAAAATTACTGGCTGTTCTAATTGTCACGCCTTACTTTTTGTTCACAATCCCAACCTCTGACATCATGTTTGAGCATTGGGATTTATTGATTCTTCTGGGAGTTGTAAATCTTATAACTTATCTGGTTTTGATTAAATCTTTGCAGATCGGCCCTGTGTCGGTTATCGCGCCACTTACAACATTGTTTTCCATAGTTTCCTTGGGCCTAGCCTATCTATTTTTAGATGAGAAGCTTACCTATACACAGATCAGCGTGATAGGTGTCGCATTAACCGGCGCTGTAGTTACGGTTTTAAGAACAGGAAACTTCAACTTGGTTTCTTCTAGTCTGACTGCCGGAGTACTGCTTGGCCTACTCGCGACATTGCTTGTTGGGACTCAAATGTTTTTGCAGGGAGCAATATCAAAACAGGTTGGCTGGTTTTTTGGTGTTTACTTCCCAATGATGCTATCTATATTTGGATTCATACCAGTTTTGTTTTACAAAAGGGAAATTCCTTGGCACAGCTTAAGCATCAGAGTTTTTTGTTTATTGCTCATAACGTCTTCACTGAAAATAGGAGGGTTTTTCCTGTTTGCTAGAGGTGCCGAATTGGGGTCTATAGGTATGGTATCTGTCGGCACCACGACATATCCGGTTATACCAATTATCGCTGGTGTATTGTTGTTCAAAGAGAGACTTTCATACACTCAACTCATTGGGATAAGTTTGCTTTTAGGCTCCTTGGCGGTTTTAGCAGCGACATAAATCAGAGGTGATATTTCCTATATGATCCGTTTTTCCTCTTAATCGCATCTAATCTCAGTTTTCGGCTATGATGTGGACTGACCAAATACGCCTTTTATTGTGAAACTACATCAACCAAATAAAGAGAAGGAGAAGCTACATGAAACTTGCATTGCAATATGAAATGCAGAGGCCGGAACTAGATGATCACCTTGTCGTAAAAGAAACAATGGAGCAATGTGTTCTCGCAGACCAGGCTGGGTTTGATTATGTTTGGTTTGTTGAACACCATTTTCTAACAGGATTCTCAGCATCTCCCTGCCCCGACGTATTTTATGGGGCGCTAAGTCAACGGACAAAAAATATTCGCCTTGGCCTAGGTGTGGTCATTTTGCCTTACCACCATCCAGTACGGGTAGCGGAACGTGTGGCTATGTTGGATCACCTTTCCGATGGGCGGGTAGATTTTGGCACCGGCAGATCTGCACCCTACGAATTAACAGGAATGGGACTTGATCCGAGAGACAGTAGGGAAATGTGGGAAGAATCTCTTTCTATGGTTCCCGATATATGGAGCACTGACTGGTATTCACATGAAGGAAAATATTGGCAAGTTCCAGAACGTCAGATACTACCAAAACCCTTCCAGAAGGATCACCCACCAATATGGGTTGCAGCTCTGCAGCCAGCCACTTATGAAATAGCAGCTTCAAAAGGAATTGGCGTTCTTTCATTTGGCTCCAGTGCTCCAGATTCACTCGCCCCATATGTAAAAAAATATAAGGAAGATATTAAAAAAGCTACGCCTGTTGGAAAAGAGATAAACAATCAGTGGGCTAGTTCCACTCTAGGGGTTTGCCTAAAAGACGGTAAGAAGGCTAGAAATATGGGTGCGGAATCTTTAAAAAATTTCTTCGGCCCAGATCGCCCCTATGTACAAGGCCAAAAAGATATATATTCCCAATTGCTTGAGAAGTGGGGAGGTGTGCCTGACCATCTAAGGCAAAACTTTTCTAGATATATTGATGGAGACGATGAACAGGGATTTGATAACGCTTTAGATTTCTCTGGAGGAGAAGCCATCGCTCATAAGGTATGGGAAGATTTGGATTCAGATACCTTGTGTGAAAGAGGTGTTGTCATAGCTGGGGACCCAGACGATTGCATAAGAGCTTTGAAAAAACACGAGGCAACTGGCATCGACCAGATGATGGTAATGATGCAAACTGAAACGGTTCCACACGCTGAAGTCATGGAGTCTATTGAGCTATGGGGCAAGTACATTATCCCAGAGTTCAATAAGTGATTCTTGGGGACTGGTGCTGGGGAAGGGGATTCTAAGTTCACCTTAGCGGGTTTTTAAAGGTTCATAAAAGTTTTTGTTTGTAAACTGCTCCTTTCCCAAAGTGAGAATAAAAGGGGTAATTCCACATAATGTATGGGACATTGATTGTGTGTATTGGAAAAATTTACCATCTGAATTGGCTTGGGCTGGGGTATTCGGGCAATGAATATGAAATTAAAGCCTAATCTCTTGCGTTGTAGTAGTAGTGTGTCTGGTCTGACGACGGAACAGCACCTTCAAGAAAATTGGCTGCGTAAGGCGCTAGTTTCTCTGCTAAATCCCTTCGGTTTAATTCATCTTCCGTTGGAGAGCGAGACATCATACCTTCTACTTCCTTGTATAAGATTTCCTCATCAATTTGAGTTAATTTTCTTCCCTTCATAATAACCTCACCCTCTACGATGACCGTATCTATATCTACACTCCTGCCCCGATGTACCACGGCGTCCACAATTGATACCTCAGGATTCAAATATGGATTCTCAATGTTCTCCAGATTCATCAACACAACATCTGCCCTCTTTCCCACCTTCAACACCCCCACACGGTCACCGAAGGAACTGGCATATGCACCATTAACGGTAGCCATCTGAAATATTTGGTGCGCAGTCGGGGGAATTTTTTCCACTCCAGGGACTCTGTGAACGTTGAGAGCAAGTCGCATCTCCTGCACCATGTCCTTATCATCATTAAGACCTGCTTCGTCACTACCAAGAGCAATTCTTAAACCCTTGTCGAGGAAATAATTCACCGGAGCTATCCCTGACTTCAATCTCAGATTAGAGCTGGCATTGTGACACAAAGATACCTTATGAGAAGCCATTGTTTCGATATCTTCATCTGTAACCCAAACACCATGACCACAGACCACGTCTGGGCCCAAAAAATCGAGATCCTTAAGGTGTTGAAGTGGCGTTTTATTCCAGGTGCGCAGTCCATAAAGTTTCTGGTATATCGTTTCTTGGAGATGAATATGAATTCCAGTTTCGTATTTTGAAGCAAGCTCGCGTAGTCC
>RQOP01000094.1 GCA_008373095.1 SAR202 cluster bacterium
AGCTTAATTGGGCTTTCGTTGAGCCGTCTGAAAATTCCACCATTGAGTGAATAATGCTTTCAGGATGTACTATCACTTCAATATTATCCCAATTAACATCGAACAACCATTTGGCTTCGATCACCTCAAAAGCTTTATTCATCATAGTTGCTGAATCTACACTAATTTTCTTGCCCATTTCCCATGTAGGGTGCTTTAAGGCATCACTTGGGCTAGCATCTCGTAAGGAAGGTATGGGAATATTTCTGAAGGGTCCTCCCGAAGCTGTAATAATTAATTTTGATATGCTTTTATCTTCGCCTCGTAAACACTGCCATATTGCACTTGGTTCGCTGTCTACTGGCATCAGGTTAACTGAGTTTGATTTGGCTAGAGAGGTTAGTTGTTCTCCTGCCATGATTATTGTCTCTTTGTTTGCTATAGCTATGTCTTTACCATTTTTTATGGCTTCAAATGTAGGAAGTAGCGCTACGTTTCCAGAGGTTGCCACAACAACGGTATCAATTTCTTCATGAGTGGCTATTTGCTGCAATGACATCATGGTTTGTGAAAAGTTTATGTCATTACTTACATCTTCCAAGTACTCACAAGAAACCGCTTTGGGTAAAAATTCGAGGATTTGTTTTTTGAGAGCATCGGTATTTCTGTTGGCTCCAAGACAAACTACTTTGAAATGGTCTGGATAGTTGCGAACAACTTCCAGTGTTTGAGTCCCCACTGAACCTGTCGAGCCTAAAATACATAGCCGTTTTTGATAGCCGTTCATTGAGTAAAATAGTACAGGACAGGAAAGGCTAATACAATTGAGTCTAACCTGTCTAATGCACCTCCATGTCCTGGCATTATTGAACCGGAGTCCTTTATGTTTGCCCTTCTTTTCAATACTGACTCAAACAGGTCTCCTATCTGAGCCAATGACACAAAGACAATGGCCATTAATATTAATCTAAATAAACCTAATCCTGTGAATTCACCGTCAGTAACATATATGCCTGCTACTATCGCCATAACCAAGCCTAATAAATAGCCCCCGATTGCTCCTTCTCTGGTTTTATTGGGACTAATAGAGGGGAAAAAGGGGGTTTTCCCTATGGTCTTTCCAGTTATGTAAGAACCAGTATCATTAGCCCAAACAATCAAGGACAGGAGGACAATCCAACCTAACCCATTGTCGCCATTTCGAATGAGAATGGAAAAAGAAAGTAAACCTCCGGTATATCCCACCGCTGACAACATGCAAAAGAAGCTGTTAAGTTTTCTGGGTTTGGCTAGTACCAAGAGTATGAGGATGGATACCAGAACCAACGTCAATAGAAGGTAGGACAAGATGGATAGTTGTAGTTCCCAGTTATCCGGATTGTTTCGAAGCAAATGTTTGCTATATAAATATGCAGATCCTACTAACATTCCAGAAATGATGGCAGATAACAATGCTGTTTTACCGTTATTATCAGAGCCAGTCATTTTGGCTAATTCATGCGCTGAAACTACGGCCCCGAAAATTATTAAGAAGGAAAACCATATACCTCCTAAAAATATTCCCGAAAGTACTAGTGGTAATGCTATGCTGGCACTTATTAATCGATGTTTCATGTTAAATTTTCCAGAAACTTGACTTCGGCATAATTTCCACTGAGATTTATAGCTCTCCAAATTTGCGGGTTCTTTTTGAGTACTCGTCCAAAGCCTCTGCAACATCAGATTCGTCAAAGTCAGGCCACAAGGTATTTGTAGAATAGTATTCAGAGTAAGCAGATTGCCATATCAGGAAGTTACTCAATCTCATTTCTCCAGCCGTTCTTATTATCATATCGGGGTCAGGGATTTCCTTTGTGTATAGTCGTGATGATATATGTTCTTCTGTGATTTCCTCTGGATGCGGGTTCTCCTCGAGCAGTTGCTTGACTGCTTTTACAATTTCGGTTCTGCCGCCATAGTTGAAGGCTATATTTAGCACTAACTTTTCATTGGAAGATGTTAGGCTTTCACACCTTTTTATAGCTTGCTTCACGTCAGTGGGCAGGGAAAACTTTTCACCAAGGTGAGTTATTTTGATGCCTTCTGAATTAAGTTGATCCAATTGTTCGGTTATTGAAGACACAGTGAGACTCATTAGGCTGTCTACTTCACTCTGTGGCCGATTCCAGTTTTCAGTAGAGAACGCGTACAAAGTGACGAAAGCCACGCCGCGATCCGAAAAAGCCCGAAGTACATTTTGAATGTTCAGAGTGCCTTTTTCGTGACCAGTACTTCTGGTTAAACCTCTGTGAGTAGCCCATCTACCGTTTCCGTCCATTATGATGGCTACATGGCGTGGATCTTTATTTTTACCCATAGCACAATGGGTCAGACCTCCATCACCTCTTTTTCTTTTTGAGATTTGATGGAATCCATTTCTGAAATAAAAGAATCAGTAACATTCTGGAGTTCTTGTTGAGCTCTTCTGCCATCGTCTTGTGATATTTCTTTATCTTTATCCAAAGTCCTTATCCTTTCCAGGCTGTCCCTACGAATGTTCCTTATGGCTACGTGTCCTTCCTCTACCATATTCCCAACTATTTTCACCATTTCCCTTCTTCTTTCCTCAGTCAATTCAGGAACGTTAATTCTTATTATAGTTCCGTCAGAATTTGGTGTTATCCCAAGGTCTGACTTTAGTATGCCTTTCTGTATTTCCTCTAGGGCTTCCTTGTCCCAAGGTTGTATAACAATAGTTCTGGCTTCGGGCACAGATATAGATGACAATTGATTAAGTGGTGTTTGAGTACCGTAATATTCAACATTGATGTTTTCTACTAAGCTTGTTGAAGCCCGTCCTGTCCTGATTCCACCCAGGTCTCGTTGTAGAGAATCGACGCTTTTGCTCATTCTTTCTTTGGTGTTCTCTATGATTTCTTCAATGTCTGACATGTTTCTACCTACTCACCTGTGACTAATGTGCCTACTTTTTCACCTGAAACTATTCTGTTTAGATTGCCTTTTTCAAAAAGATCAAATACGACTATCGGTATGTTGTATTCCATACATAAAGATAAAGCTGTACTGTCCATTACTTTGAGACGTTTTTCAATTGCATCTAAATAGGAGATACTCTCATATCGTACAGCTGACTTGTCTAATTTTGGGTCTTTATCGTACACGCCATCTACATCATTTTTAGCCATCAACAATACATCTGCCTCGATCTCTAATGCTCTTAAAGCGGACCCCGTGTCTGTAGTTACAAAAGGATTTCCCGTACCTGCGGCAAACAACACAATACGACCTTTTTCAAGATGTCTTATTGCCCTCCTTCTAATGTAAGGCTCCGCGACTTGTTGGATATTTATAGCGCTGAGGGTTCTAGTGTTCAATTTGTGTTTTCTTTCTAGAGAATCTTGTAGGGCAAGGGCACTTATGACAGTCGCGAGCATGCCTGCGTAGTCGGCAGATGCTCTTTCCATTCCTTCGATTTCTGCCTCAGATCCTCTCCATATATTGCCACCACCTACTACAATGCCCAGTTCAATACCTTTGGAGGTCACAGCTTTTATCTCTTCAGCCATGTAGTCAAGAGAGTCAGGATCTATTCCATGACTTCTTTCGCCTTTTAACGATTCCCCGCTGAGTTTCAGTAGAATGCGTTTGAATGGTTTGTCTGGCATAGTAGCCTCACTCACCTAAGGAAAATCTTTGGAATCTCCGTACCCTGATGTTTTCACCAAGCTTTCCGACGGTTTCATTAATGAGGTCTTGGATCGTTTTTGAAGGATCTTTAATAAACGGTTGTGATAACAGGCACTGGTCCTCTGTGACATTCTCGTTTTCTGATGCGTCTTCTATTGCTAATAATGTGGGGGACATTGCTGCCACTTGCATTGCTATGTCATGGGCCAGTGAGGCAAAATCGTCAGTTCTGGCTACGAAATCGGTTTCACAATTAATTTCGATCATAGCTCCTATCCTACCTCCACTATGGATGTAGGTATCGACTAAACCTTGGTCCGTGTCTCTATCAGCCTTCTTTGCTGCTGAAGCGATGCCTTTTTCTTTCAGTAGTGACTCAGCCTTTTCTACATTCCCATCGGTCTCTTCCAATGCCTTTTTGCAATCCATCACACCGGCGCTTGTGCGAGCACGTAAATCTTTGATTAATTCGGTAGTAATTTCAGGCACGATTTCTCCCTTGGGGTTCGATAGGGTTAGAGGTCTTAATTTAGTTGTTATCTTCGTCGACTGTATGACCTTCTTCCACGCTTTCTTCGGTCGCGACTTCTTCACTTGTTATCTCTTCAGGTTGCTCTGTTGAAGCGTCAGCTGCGAGGGTGTTTTCGGGATCCGATGTCGGTTCATCGGCCTCATTGGTAGCCTCGGAGTCACTCGTTTCTTCTGCTTCTGGTTCGTTCTCTGATGCAGAATCCTCAATAGTCACTGTGGAGTAAGTAACCATTCGAGGGCTCGCTTCTGCTGCATTATCAGACGATTCATCAGACTGATCTGAGTTTCTTAGATGGTATCCGTCAATTATTGCATTGGACATTCTTTTGGTTATTAGCCTTACCGATCTTATTGCATCATCATTACCTGGGATAGGGTAGTCAATCAAATCTGGATCGCAATCGGAGTCGACTATAGCGACTATTGGTATCCCTACTCTGTTGGCCTCTGTAACAGCAATTTCTTCTCTCCCGACATCAATTATGAACATTGCCCCCGGCATTTCAGTCATATCCTTGATGCCAGATAGGTTTCTATTCAATTTGTTTATTTTTTCATCTATTTTCAGAGATTCTTTCTTTGTGAGGCTTTCAAACTCACCTTGTTCTCTTCTGGCTTCAAGATCCACTAGATAGTCAATTCTAGTTTGAATAGTTTTGAAGTTTGTCAGTGTACCGCCAAGCCATCTATTCGAAATATGCAGGGAATTACTTCTCTCTGCTTCCATTACGATCGTATCCTGAGCTTGCTTTTTGGTGCCCACCAGCAAAATCTTTTTACCACTTGCCGCCACATCAGTCAGGAAGGAAGCAGCCTCTTCAACCAAGTTTAGAGTTTTTTGTAGATCAATAATATGAATCCCATTTCTGTGGGTAAATATGTACCTCTTCATCTTTGGATTCCATCGTCTTTTTTGGTGACCGAAATGAACCCCGGCCTCCAACAACGACTTCATGGTTATCGCTTCACTGATCTGCTCTTGATTTGTTTCGACCTCAACAGCCTCTTCGACCATATATCTTCCTTTTCTCTAACAAGTTGTTTGGCTACTTATGAAGCACAATATTTTTAGGTAGCATACTGGTGTTTCACAACAAAAAAAACGCCGCAAAAGTATAACATGACTATGTTCCTGCGGCAAAAGCAAATCGCATTACAATCCCATGCTAGTTTTTTAGTCTCTTCAATAGCAACAACAAATTTTTTTTCATCAAAAGGCGATAATCAGCGGATTGCAAGTTGTCGACTGTCATTATTGATGCGTCCTCATGGTTGTCAGTATAGTAGGATTTCCTGGAACCTCTGTGTGTAAGTTCATACTTCTCATAAAGTGCAATTGCTGGGGTGTTCGATACCCTTACTTCAAGGGTAAATGAATTGACTTTTTCATGTATGGATTTCGCTATAGCAGAATGTAGAAGAAGCTCCCCGATTCCTTTTCTCCTGTGAGACCTTCTTGTCCCAATTGACATCACATGTGTTTCTTCCGTGCTCATTTTCCACAGAAAGATGAACCCCGTTAGAAACTCCATACCAGGTTTCCAACCTGTATTTCCTGATCGATAGGAACTTACTTGAATATTCCTTTCCGTGGTGCGGTT
>RQOP01000095.1 GCA_008373095.1 SAR202 cluster bacterium
CAGCATTTACAGCCTCCCTTGCGATTGCCGCTGCTTTATTTGAAAGAGAATCTAGCGGCCTAGGACAGAAAATTGAAGTTCCTCTCTATTCTGGCTCAACCGCAATGCAGGCGACTGGTTTTATTGATGGTGAAAAGGTAACAACTCCTGCTCGGCGCAGGGGCCCAGGTCCATCCACAGGATTACCTGTATACCGTTTATACAAATGTTCTGACGACTGGATTTTCGTCGCCTGCGGTAACAACGTTTTTTGGAACAAATTATGCATAGCCCTGGAATGTTTCGACTTGTTGGAGGACGCTCGCTTCAGTGAGGCACCTTGGAATATTCCTGCAGAGCATTGGAACGATTTAGCAGAAATATTGGAACCCATATTCAGTTCAAATTCTAGGGAGCATTGGCTAAATATCCTGAGAGAAAACGATGTGCCTTGTGCTCCGGCTGAAACAAGAGAATGGTTTTCTCAACATCCTCAGGTCATTCACAATCAAATGCTTCAGACGATCGAAGACCCTGAACTGGGAACTACGACCCAAGTCTCACCACCTTTGAAATTCTCGGTGTCTACATCACCCAAACCCAAACCAGCTAGATCTGCAGGAGAAAACAATTCACTCTTACAGAACGTTTTTACTAAGAACCCTATTAGCAAGGGCAAAATCGCCGAACATCCCTTGGAAGGAATAAAGGTTGTAGACCTAACTGGATACATAGCGGGGGCATACGGGACCACATTGCTAGCAGACCTCGGTGCAGATGTACTAAAAGTGGAATCTTTCGCAGGAGATGGGTTTAGACAAAATGGAGCAGCCTTTCAGGGATGGAATCAAGGCAAAAGAGGAATGATTCTCAATCTAAAAGATCCAAAAGGTTTAGATATATTTCACCAATTAGTTAGGGAAGCTGATGTAGTCGCAGAAAACTACAGAGCCGGAATAGCAAAAAGCCTATCCGTTGACTATGAAAGTCTCAAAAAGGTAAATCCGAAAATTATTTACTCTACCGTGAATGGTTATGGCCTGACCGGACCATTTAGTGAATACCCCGCTTTCGATCCACTCATTCAAGCTCAGGGCGGTGCAATGAGAGATCAAGGCGGAGAAGGTGACCCTGTCTTTTTAAGGATTGCCGCCTCTGACTACACGTCAGCAATTTTATCGGCTTATGGAATCGTATCCGCTCTATATTACCGATCTCAAACTGAACAAGGTCAACACGTTGAAATATCTTTGGTGAACGCAGCCTTTGCATACCAAGCTGCAGAATATTTTGATTACGCAAATAAGCCAGCAAAGCCCAGGTTGGGTTCAGTAGGACAATCTGTAGGTTATCGCCTTTATGAAGCAAACGATGGTTGGTTTTTCCTCTCCTGCAGGGAAGATATTGAATGGGGCAAAATGTGTCATGCCATCGGAAAAAGTGATATGGCAACTTATAATCGGGAAATCCGAAGCGAAAACGAAGAAACCCTAAACCAAACTCTCGAATCAATATTCATAGAAAACACTGTGTCCTCCTGGATAGATCTTTTTAGAAAATCGGGGGTCAAATGCTCTCCGAATAGGACATTAAGAATAATTCATGATGACCTTCAGGCACAGTCGCTTGGTTTGACTACCGAAAATGATTCCTACAATTTAGGTCGAATTAGATTGCAAGGTCTCCCATTTCGATTTTCACGAACTCCTGGAAAACTAGACTTACCTGCCCCAGATCATGGGGAACATACTGATCAAGTGTTGATGGAGCTAGGTTTTTCAAACGACGATATAACAAACCTCAAATCAAAAAGGATTGTTGGATGACAGCAAGACTATTAGGGCTGTAAGTATGAAAATAACTTCAATTGAATACGTCGTATTAGAAGAACTTCACCCATTTGTATTTATTCATACTGATGATGGCGTAACAGGCATCGGAGAATGCTTCAGACGACAACCTTTAGTAACAAAAACGGTGGTGGAGCAACTGCTCGCGCCAGCTTTGATAGGAAAAGATCCTGTCGATACCGAGGCAAGATTTAGAGATATGGCGACAGCAGGTCAAGCTTTAGAAATTGGTGGCGCGATATGGATAGGTATTGCAGGTCTCGACATTGCAATGTGGGATATTAAAGGAAAATATCTTAACTTACCGATATACCAATTACTTGGTGGAAAAGTGAGAGAAAAAGTGCCTGTATACGCCAGTTCAATGGCCCGTAATCTCACACCCATAGAAGAAGCCAATAGAGCTTTATCATTTGCCGAGGAAGGCTATAGCGGATACAAACTGCACAGTGCTGTACCCGGAAAAATCGATGACCCTTCTGATCAAACCATCGACACAGTGACAGAGGTTAGAAGAGCAGTTGGAGACGATATAGACATATTAGTCGATGTGAACGGGGCCTATTCTGCGCATCATGCGATAGAGATAGGTAAACAGCTCGAGGAATTGGGAGTTTTTCACTTTGAAGAACCCCGCCCTCATTATGATTTGCCTGGTCTTGCCAAGGTTGCAGATGCACTTTCAATTCCAATAGCATCAGGCGAGATGATATACAGCCTTTACGAATATAAAGAGCTCATGGTGAGAGGAAAGGTAGATATCGTACAACCTGACATTGTGAAAACTCCTGGATTTACCACCTTAATTAAAATCGCTAACCTCGCAGACTCTCTGGGAATCCCTATCACCTGCCACAACACACAACCAACAATAAGCACAGTGGCCCACGCTCATTTTGTAGCCGCCACCCCTGGTGCGCCATACGCTCAGGAATACAATATTGAATCTATATCTATAAGAGACCAATATCCGATATTGTCTGAACCACTCCACATAAAAGATGGATTCCTTGAAGTTCCAGATAAACCCGGCCTCGGAGTTGACCTAGACATGAAAATGGTTAACAAATTAAGAACTTAGCGGTCAGCATAAAAAGAAAATCCCCCAGCTGGCCGAATAAACCAAAACCGGGGGATACCCTCTGCCGCTTATATTCTGGAGGAGCGGCTATTAAAATGTCCCTCTATAATAGATCGTTTGTTCTGCTATGTCAAGCATGAATTAGAACATTATCTCTAATATGCCGTTTATTGGCATTCCTATCCTAAAGTTTTCATTTTTTCACCAAGGTTCCACAAAAAGTATCCTTACGGTTATTATGGGGCTGCAGGGGTGCTTAATATGATTAATCCAAACATGGCCGGGGAAAACCCACCGTATTCCCAGTTGGCTAAAGTGGTGAAAGAAGCGAGAAAAGATAGAAAATTATCCCAAAGGGAATTTTCTAGAACGTTAGGCATGAGTAATGCATACATATCCCACTTGGAAGGAGGAAAAATACAGCCTTCGGTGAAAACCTTAAGAAATATTTCTTCAGCTTTAGAAATTTCTTATAACAGTTTAGCAATACTCGCTAAATACGTTGATCCAAGTATATTTGATCAGACTTCAAATTCTGAAAAATCACTGCGGGTAAAAGCCATTTCCGACCTAACAGAAAGAGAATGGGATTCTGTCTTAGACTATGTTAATTACATACGAAGCCAAAGAAACAAGTGAACTTTTCTTTCGATTAAGTGGTAAATAGAATGGGGTTTCTCATTTTAGGTGCTATTTCCGTTTCAGATAACTCAACCACGTCTTTCTGGTAAATTTGAATCCTGTGATTTCCGAAATCCGTTATGAACAATCTGAATTGATCATCCACTTTCACCGTCATGGGGGCGTTCAATCTCTGGGTCTTCTCAAAATCACCCTCGGCACGCAGCCTTAGCGTAACCAAGTTACTCAAAATATATTGTTTCCCAGACCTAGAAAGTGAAGCGTTTCCATGGAAACTTTGTATGTAGCGTTCATCTTTATTAAAAAGTTGAACTCTGTCGTTCTGCCAGTCAGAAACATATATATCCCCGTGACCATCAACAGCTACAGACGAAGGTCTCCTAAACTGTCCTTTTTCCGTACCGTGGGAACCAATTGCAGACTTAAATTCTCCGTCGGGACCGAACCGTTGA
This sequence comes from SAR202 cluster bacterium, assembly GCA_008373095.1. Lineage (GTDB taxonomy): Bacteria > Chloroflexota > Dehalococcoidia > Lucifugimonadales > UBA826 > UBA11996. The sequence goes on from RQOP01000095.1 coordinate 4,005, forward strand.
ATTCTGTCATTCTTCCAATCTGCCACTAGAACATCGCCAAATTGATCTACAGTTAGGCCCCAAGGCATATTTAGCTGCCCTTCCCCTTCGCCAGACTCTCCAAATACCTGTAGAGGCTTCCCATCTCTTGTAAATCTCTGGATACGGCCATTCATAGCATCAGAAAGCACAATGTTCCCTTCCAAATCAAAACACATGCCGGATGGTCTATTCAATTGACCAGATTCTGAACCTTGCTCCCCCCAGGAATCAATGAGCTCACCGTCCTTGTCCATCACGACTACTTTATGATTCGCCTCATCAGTAACATATAGATTTTCATCCTCATCAACTAGCAGAGCTGCTGGCCATTGGAACAGACTCGCACCTCCCAAGGTACCCAGATTCTCATCTTCCCAGTTGATAACCCGAACCTCGGTTCCTAATCCTCCCCGAGTTAGAACATATACATTTTCCTTGCCGAACCCAATATCCACCGGATTGGATGTCACCCGCCTCTGACCCAAAGTCATATAGTATGGATATCCTGATCTCAATAATTCAAATGGTAATGTCATTGCCACCACCTCCTATATTCTAGTTTGCCCTAAAAGGATTAATCTGTTCAAAATTCCCATACACTATCGGCGCAGCTTCAAGCCCTAGCCACTGCTCAATGACTGTTCCATATATGCCCCTAAAATCAATCGTATGAGCCAAATCTTCTCCCTTTTCCCATTTATCGCGTTCTAGAGAGGGGTATTCGGAATATAGCCCGCCTGCCATTGGTTTCCCTACCAAATATGCTCCTCCTCCGGACCCATGATCCGTGCCTGAACCATTGTCATTAATTCTTCTCCCAAACTCAGAGAAAATAAGCATAACGACATTTTCGTCAGCGTCGTGTTCTTCCAAATCAGCAAAGAAATCATTCACAGCCCTTGATAAATCTCTAAATAGCCCTGGCTGAGTCGGCAGTTGATTGGCATGCGTATCATATCCACCCTGTTGTGTGTAGAAAATGCGGGTGCCCAAATTAGCTGTATGAACACGGGCCACATCTCTCAGAGACTTCGCTATAGGATTATCTGAATATTCCACAGTTGACTCATACTGTTGTGGCGCTACCTTAATTAAATCAGCCCCAGACAGCACATCCATGCCAGTACGAGACAAATAGTCCATAACTGGTCCGGACCCCACAGCTTGACCATACATATCTTTAAAAATTTGGAGCGCCTGAACTCGCTGTTGTTGGGCAGAAATTCCGCTCATTAATCCATATTCATCTAAGTTCGACACACTCGTCACTGGAACTCCAGCTTTTGACATTGCCCTTGGAAGCCCCACACCAAAATTAACTCCTGTAAGGGGATTTTCGCCTCTAGGATCTAGCTGCTCAATCACATTACCAAGCCATCCAATCGTCGAAACCTCATCTGGAGCACAGGTATGCCAAATGTCCATACCTCTGAAATGACTGCGATTGGAATCTGGGTAGCCAATTCCCTGAACAACAGAAACCATTCCCTTGTCATAAAGCTCTTTGAAAGGTGCCATTTCCGGATGCCAACCTAAGGTTCCATCTAAAGGTAAAACATCCTCCTCTGCTATGTTAAGAAATTTTCTGTTGTCATAGTATGCTGGGTTGGAATAGGGAACCAACGTGTTCATGAAATCATTCCCGCCCGATAACTGAACGACTACAAAAACTGGATCTTTCTGCGTAAAAGTTGTCATTACTTTTTCCTTTTAATAACTCTAAAAATAGGTTAGGTACTAGGCGAATTGATATTCTCTTGTTGCTACAATTAGCTGAATCATGCGTGCTATTTTCTTCGCATTTTCAGCTCTATCCTCATCAGTGCTCAACTCTAGATCCCCAACTTCCTCAGCATACTTACTCAGAGCCTGCCGAGTCTCATCCCCAACCTCAATCGGCCCAATCAAATCCAAACATTTGTCGACGAGATCAACAGATTTAACAGCAGAACCCAACCTTCCTAATATATCTTCAAATCCAGGACTGGATACATCGTTAAATTGATTGACGGCAAAATTAACCCTTTCATTAAGGGTCCCGCCATCTATCCATTCATGCCCAGTGTGCCACCCTTCAACAGTAGGAGGATTCATTAAAGCTTGCCCCATTACTGCAGCTGTGTTGTAAAGAGTGCCTACATTCTCTCCCTCTGCAGGTACGACAGCATACCTACCTGAAAGTTTGAGAGTGCCTGCTACCAATTCAGACGGATTCTTAACTTTTTTATAGAAGGAATTTTTAAAGAAATCAGAGTTGAACATGTAGTTCAGTACAGGTCTAAGTTCACCTTCGTTACTCATGAGAATATCGATCATTGCGTCGACTGCTTCAGGGTTTCTTGGTGGTTCAATACTCCACGCGGGGATTTGAGGTTCATCTTCTACAAAGAAATTATACAAGTGCCTGCATATGAATAATGCAGTAGCCCTTTCTTCACATATGATGTCGATAATATCTTCACCATTAAAATTTCCCGTTCTGCCAAGAAATGTTTTTTCGCTGTTATCGTGATCAGATTCGTTAAACACAAATTTGGATTCGTAATGTCCGTAAGGATAGAGCGGTAAAGGTTGTTCGAATGTCCAGCCAGTAAAAGCCCTGGCTGCTTGTTTGACATCGTCCTCGCTATAATTCCCTACACCCATCGAAAAGAGTTCCAATAGTTCTCTGCCCCAGTTTTCGTTGGGCTGATCAGAGTGGTTCTCACAATTATCGAGCCAATAATTCATATGTGGATCTTTAGACAGATCAATAAGAATTTGTCTTATGTTCGTTAACCCATTCTCTCTAAACATTTCAATCTGTCCTATGGTAGAGGGAGTGTGGTCGCCTTTGTAATGCGCCGTCGCAAAAACATGATGCCAAAAAAGGGCCATTTTTTCCTCTAAAGGACGTTTGGTATTAATCATTCTCCATATCCAACGACCAGCATGGATGGGATGACCATCATGGTAAGAAAGTTCAGGGTTATATCTTTTTAGATAGTCCTCATCGATTTCTTCAAACCGTTCTGGATGAACCAAATCCTCTACAATTTCTTCATAGGATTTATCAGATATAGATTCGAGTTCGGATCTTGAAGCACCAAATCCAGCTCGTCTCAGAAGATGAGCTTTAAGCGCTAATTCATTGGTATTCATTTGCAACCCTCCTGATCAGGTGTTTTCATCCACCTACCGTTCATTAGTAGTTACCTATTTATGCCCATTCTAGCCAAATCATGGTGAATCATCAACGCCTATACCTTTCTCTTTCTCCCCTCCAAATAATCAACCAGCATATAGCGTCCAAGTTGATCTGGTTTGGTATAAAAAGACCTACCCTTGTTTATTTTGGCCATTTCATCCATAAACTCCATGAGAAAATAATTCATCTCAAGCATGAAAGTGTTGATTACTATGCCTTCTCTAGTACATCTTTTTACTTCTTTTAATGTTTGTTCCAAAGTTCTCGGTGTTGGTGGATATGAGAAATAAGCTTGACCTCCTTCCATATGAGCTGTTGGCTCTCCATCTGTGACCATAAGTATTTGCTTATTTGCCACATTTTGTCGGGCTAAAAGTTGTCTGGATAAAATCAAACCATGGTGCATATTAGTGCCTGCAACCCAATGGTTCCAGGTAGATTCCGGCAGATCCTTTCCGTCGATGGTCATCCCATAATCAGAGAACCCAACCACAAATAATTTATCTCTTGGGAACTTGGTTTGAACCAACCAATATAAGGCAAGTGCCACTTTTTTAGCGGCCGTGAAAGTTCCATACATTCCCATAGAACGACTTTGATCAAGCATTAACACCGTTGCTGATTGAGTAAGATGCTCATGTTCATTAACCTCCAAATCTTGAGACTGCATTTTTAGCGGTATTGTTGACCCCTCTCTGACCACAGTATTAAAAAGGGATTTTTGAAGGTTTATCTCAAATGATTGACCAAACTCATACGGTATTGTCTGCCCGGTTAAATCTCCCCAATCTCCTTTCTTAAAAGTATCATGAGCCCCTAAATTCCCCTTCTTCATTTGTGAAAAGATTTCACGCATTGCATCCTGTGCTATCTCTCTTACCGCTTTAGGTCCCAATTTAAATCTATCCCTGTTCTTCAAGAGATATCCAGCTTCCTCCAATGCACTTATCATCCGAAGTATTTCCTCAAGTTGTGTACGGGCTAAGCTCCCAAGCAAATCTTCCACATCGTCCAAGTCGACATTTTCCAGCTGGCCTGTTCTCATTGCCTCCTTAATAGACTCATCTAACTTATCCAGCCGATTTAATCTCGATAAAACCTCTTTACCCGTATCAGAAGTCAGAGGTTCTGAACCAAAAAATTTGTAGCTTTCTAATTCTGATCGAAGATTCTCATCCTGTATTTGGTCGGTGGAGTATTTCTCCAGCAAAAACCTACGTTCTTCTTCGCTGCTGGTAGCAATATCATTCAACCCTCCGACGGGACGGTCATCTTCTCCGGAAAACCCTTCCTGAACAAGATTACGCATCGCTTCATTAACATCACCAACCTCGAGTATCTGCTCAGCCAAAGTTTCAAAACCCGACTCTATCTCTCCAAAAGACGACCGAGAGTCTACATTCTTGGAATATAAATGTATTTTGGAAAGATTCATGTTTTCTCCTTGAGTTGAAAATCATACATCAAAGAGAAAATTTAATAGCTGCTAACTACTTAAGCGTTCGTGCTAGAATCCGATGGATTTATTGAACGCCATTCAAAATATATGAGAGATTCAACATGAAAATTACAGACATGCGGCTTGAGAGTTATAGATGGGCTAAACCAACGGCCCAAAGCAACGGTAAACACACCTACACTCACGATGGCAGAAATTTCGTCTTTATCGACACTGATGAAGGAATCACCGGTGTAGGCCTGGTAGGAGGTTTACATACTTCGGACTCAATAAGCAAGGCGATTTTCGAACACTATAAAGAATCCGTAATTGGTGAAGACCCATTCAGAACCGAAAAGATTTGGGATGAACTTTGGGAACCGAAAATATCCGGTCGGAGAGGTATGACCACTAGAGTAATCAGTGGAATTGATATTGCCCTATGGGACATAAAGGGGAAAGCTGCAAATATGCCGGTGTACAAACTATTAGGTGGATTTGCAAAAAAAGTCCCAGTTTACATAGCCGGTGGATATTATGAAGATGGAAAGGGTCTGAAGGAGCTACAGGAAGAAATGATCACCAGCGTCAATTTAGGCGCAAACGCAGTGAAAATAAAAATAGGTGCCGTCAGCATAAATGAGGATATCGAAAGAGTTAGAGCGGTTCGAGAGGCGATTGGACCTGAAATAAAGTTGATGGTAGATGCCAACTGTGCCTACCGCTTTTATGAGGCTATAGAGATAGCAAAAAAAATGGAACCTTATGACGTTTTCTGGTTTGAAGAACCCATAGCTCCTGATGACTACAAAGGACACCAGCTAATTAGCGGAGCGACTACAATTCCAATAGCGACTGGAGAAAATGAATATACAAAATATGGTTTCAGGGACCTCATTGAAAGTAGAAGCGCAGCTATACTCCAACCAGACGCTCTTATTATGGGAGGAGTTACAGAATTCATGAAGGTCGCGGCTCAAGCTCAAGCTCATGATCTACCAATAGCGCCGCACGGCAAGCAAGAAATACACATACATTTACTCTGTGCTATTCCAAACGGTCTCATACTAGAATACTACCGAGAGGAAACTGACCCTATTTTCAACCAAATTTATGATTTCACCCTTCAAGTGGAAGACGGATTTGTAAAACCACCTGAACTCCCTGGTTTCGGAATAAACCCGAATATGGATGTCCTTAAACAATACCGGGTTTCATAAGATACGAGGAATTCAGACCAATATGATTCAGTCAAAATTAACATACGGCCCGATAGCAAAAGATGAAGCAAAAACCCTCTGGAGCATCATATATCAATCTCTTCACCGGCACGCTCAGCCAGGTTGGAATGAACATGTGGGCTATGAACGTTTCAGAGCCGTCAGATCCACAAGTAAAATTCTTGGGGGAATGGGAATAATAGATATGGGTCAATGGTTCGGAGGAAAAATCGTCAGGACGGGAGCTGTGACTTCAGTCGGTGTCGCACCTGAGGGCAGAGGTATTGGAGCGGCTTCGGTCCTTCTAAAAAACTCCCTTTCTGAAATGTACGAATCCGGAATTCCTATATCTACCTTATTTCCCTCAAGCACCCGAGTATATCGTTCTTTTGGATATGAAAGGTCTGGTACAAAACTTACCTACGAAACCAAAGTAAAGGATATGAAATCTTCTCTCAACGATCTAGAAGTTATTGAAACCAAAGCTGGTGACAGAGAAGAAACTTACCTTCTATACAACGAAAGAGCAGCATCAAGTAATGGAAACCTTGATCGTGGTTCCGTTCTTTGGGACCTTATCTTGGAGACTGAAGGCCGAAAAGTATTTCATTATGTTGTGATGGATGGAGATAAAGCCGTCGGATACGTAAATTTTCAGCAAGCTCGTTCCGCCGATCACATCCGGGTAAGAGATATGGTCGCTCTAAACTCCGAATGTGCAGAAAGATTGCTCCGGTTTTTTTATGATCATAGAACTGTCATCGACACGATTTCATGGAATGGCCCTCCCAATGATCCAATTCGACTGCTTATGGAAGAACAGGAAGTGGATATTTCCTACACACGGGATTGGATGTTAAGAATAGTTGACGTACAAAAAGCGCTAGAATCTAGAGGCTATCCCAAAGACATAAAATTGTCGCTGACATTAAATTATGAAGACTCGATTCTGCCCCAAAACACCGGTAATTGGAAAATAGAAATATCCGAAGGTAAAGGTAAGGTAAGTAAATCCGATTCGCCTGGATTAACCTTGGGGCCCCGTGGCCTTGCACCACTTTATACCAGCTATCTCAGTGCATTAGAGGTTAAAAATATGGGACTACTCGATGGTACAAAGGAAGACTTAGCCAAAGCATCGCTGATTTTTTCCGGCTCAAAACCTTGGATAGGTGATCAATTCTAATTTTAAAGTAATCCAGTCACGCATAAATAGCAGGCTTACTGACTATCTCTTATACGGCATTTCAGTATCTGCATTATCCATATAGTAATGAACCTGCTGAACCCCAAAATTCTCCTGTAGTTGGATAGTCAATCCTCCATCAACCGGCAAAGCGTGGCCCGTAATGAAGGAGGCCTCATCTGAACACAAAAAAGTGGCCGCATTGCCAATGTCCTCTGGAACTCCGGTTCTCCCCACTGGATATTGATCTTCAAAGAATTTCAGTCCTGACGGATTATTTTTCCAGACCGTCTCCATTATTCTCTCTGTAACGATATGCCCGGGGCAGATCGCATTTACCCGGATTCCGGATGATCCGTAGTCAACAGCCATTTGTTTAGTCATTGCTATCACAGCTGCTTTACCAGTTTCATATGTTAAAGCTTTCTTCGCTACTAAGAACCCATGAACAGAAGATATATTTACTATTGAACCCCCACCAGTTTTCTGCATTAGTGGAATGGCATATTTAGACCCGGCATATACCGAAGTAACCAACGCTCTTATATCACTCTCCCACCTTTCCTCTGTAACTTCCAATGCGCCCCCCTGCTGCCCGTCGGCAGCCGCATAAGCGTTATTTATCAAAATATCCAGCCTCCCCCAATGATCATTAGCTACTTCCACCATATTTTTTAAATCTTCATATGACGTCACGTCAATTTTTAGACTCTCTGCAATACCTGAATTCTTACGTATTAATTCTTCAGTATTTCTAGCCATATCAATATCAATATCAGCTATCAAAACCTTTGCACCTGCTCGAGCCAAAATCCTTGAAATGCCACCACCAACCCCTTGTGCACCGCCAGTCACGATAGCAACTCTGTCTGACAAATCGAACATCGGTATCCGCCTTAAATTCTATATTTATAAATTAGCGACCTTAAATCCTATTCAACTTCCAAGGTAATACTGCCCAATAAATCCATTTGCAAACTGGCCTTCACTCCAGCTTTAACCTCAATAGGTGGAATCATACTGCCAGTTATTACAATATCGCCTTTTTTCAATAGTCCGCCCATAGAATTTATGGCATTTGCAATCCATACCATTGGTTCTACAGGGTGTCCATTAACGTCCGACGCACAACCTGTACCTGCCAATGTACCATCAAGTTTTAATTCACATGTGGCGGAAGGTATATCCAATTCCCGCCAGTTTCTGATAGGTTCTCCCAATACGACACCCGCCCCGTGAATATTAGTTGCTATTGACTGAATCAACGAGTTCTCTGCTAGAGATTGCCTAATATCTACAAGTTCGAAAGCCAGTTGTAAATATTCAATAGCTTCAAATATAGAATCTCTATCCAGGCCTTCACCCTTTATTTCCAGATTAGACCCCATTTTTACCGCCACTTCACATTCGACAGCCAGATTAACGTAGTTTTTAGCTTTAAGCGAAGCCGGGGATTGATGTACTGAATCAGATAATATTCTTCCAAACACTGGTTCAGATGCTCCAACTCGTTCCTGCATCACCTTAGTGGTATAAGCTATTTTGTATCCTGAATATCCTCCCGAATCTTGAGCCCGTAGAAGCATGAACTCCTTTTGTATATCATAGGCTTCCGAGTCAGAAATGGGAGCTAGTTCAGTTTTCATCAAAGAATAAGGCTTTTTCTCCCTATATTCTCGGTATAAAAGGGCCCCAGCCTGTTGTGATTTACTTGGCATTTTCAACTCCTAGGAAAATACTATTCTCGAAATGGCCTATCTCTCCATTCAAGGGCAGCTTTTAGTCCCTGTTCACTGGAAATTTCGTTAAATTCTTTAACGATCGGAGCTTGATGAGAAACCGCGTCTGTTTCCGCTGCGATGACCTGCATCATGTTACGACCCATAAGATCTAGGGCTTTATTAACTATACTTTTGTTGGCTGCCAACATCTCCCACGGTATTTTTGCCATTTTGTTAGCCAAATCCTCTACCGCTGCATCCAACCCTTCCGCAGGAACGGATTTCAATACCAATCCCATGTCGCTAGCTTCCTTACCAGATACAGTTTCTCCCGTTAACATGAACCATTTCGCCCATTGTGGGCCAACCATATAAGTCCACATATGCGTGGGAGGCGTCCCCATAGAACGAACCGGAGGAAACCCTATATTTGCATCGTCAGCTGCAATAACTATGTCGCAATGCAAGGCCAAATCGGTACCTCCAGCAATCACATGACCATGTATGCCTGCTATAACTGGTTTACTTAGATCGAATATTGAAGTCATCAGCCTGGCTGTCTTTTGTAACCTCTGCATATCTGACCTGATATTACCTCGTCTCGCTTTTGTAATTTCTCTATCTTCATCTGTTTGAGGAGGAGTAATGTCATATCCGGCACAAAAAGCACGTCCAGCACCTCTTAGTGTGATAACTCTAATATCGGGGTCTTCATCTGCATTGGTTAAACACTCAATTAACTCAGCCTGTAACTGCGGACTTAAAGCGTTAAGCTTCTCAGGCCGATTCAAGGTAACTCTAGCTATTCCACCAGAAGCTTCATATTTTATAAATTCATATGTCATTTATATATCTCCTTTTCTAAAATTCTCCAAATAGGTTTCTAGTTGCATTTTTCTTTTGCGAATAGATCGGGGGCGGCGAAATATTATCACGAAGAAGTATTAAAATTAGATTTTGTACTAGTTAATTCATCAAATTGACAAGAAATAAAGGCTGTCCTTGAAAAATTTAGTCGAAGGAATATATCGATGGCACCCATCTCCACCCTTCTTCTACGGCTGGATTGTATTAGGCACCGCTTCAATTGGTGCCTTGATAGCCACATCCGTGGCTCAAACCGTTTTTGGCGGAGTACAAGATTTGATTGCAGGGGAAATTGGTTGGGACAGGAAAACTATCGCTTTAGCTGCCACTCTTGGAACATGGACATCTGGAATAACGATGCCTTTTATAGGAAAGCTTGTAGATAGGTTTGGTCCCAGATGGATGATGTTCTTTGCGTCGCTAGTGGTTGGGTTCGGAACAATATACTTTTCTAGTAGCCAATCATTATGGCAATTTTTCACGGCTTATATTGTTGTACGGGCCATTGCGGGCCCAAACTTGCAAAATCTTATTCCCCGTACTGTGGCTGTAAATTTCTTTGAGAAAAAACGAAATTTCGCAATGGGTATCACTGCATTAAACCGAATTATCGGTGAATCCATCAATATCCAGGTAATAACCGCCATCGCTACCGCCTACTCATGGAGGACAGCATATAAAGTTATCGGTTTACTATCCATACCGCTATCATTGCCCATCTTGCTATTGATGAGGCATAAACCAGAAGATGTTGGACAACTACCAGATGGTGCTGTAGACAGCACTTTAGGTAAAACAGAACGTAAGATTTCAGAAAAAACGTGGACTGTCTCTAAAATAATGTCCCTACCATCATTCTGGTTCATAATGATAGGTGAATTCGTAGCCGTTACATCGACTTCAATGACACTCTTTCAAGTAGTCCCATTTCTAACAGATGGAGGAATTTCCCAGAACACTGCAGCAGGTGCATTGACTTTAGGAAACGTTCTGGGAGGATTATCGGTACCTGTCTGGGGATATTTAACAGATAGATTCACAACCAAAAAAATTGCAATTTGTGTCCTCGTTTTAGCAATTATTCCTTCTATCCTTTTCACAGTAATTGACGTATCGACGTATGGATTCGCTCTTGTCGTATTCTGGACCACGATCACAAGTCTTATATTTGTACTAGGTAGCATGATGTTAGGAACAGTGTTTAATAGAGCCTCTTTTGGTACTGTCACCGGGCTAACAGGTCCCACTCGAACTGCTGCAATGGGTTTGGGACCTTCGGTAGGCGCATTTGCTGTAGCTTGGATAGATAGCTATATTCCTATTTTTATAGCCACTTCAATCGGTTATTTCTGTGTGATTTTTCTTTATTACAACGTCAGGACTGGAAGCTCTCAGAAATAAAATTCCTCATCCTACCCTTAACTTTTTCTGCCAACACTGTCTCTTGTCTTTCAAAACCATGAGTAGCACCCGGATAGACATTTAATGTTGATGGATTCCCAGATGCGAACCACCTAGAGTGCATAAACAAAGTATCGTCCAAAAGTGGGTCTAAAGTCCCAACGGTAAAAAGAGCTGGAGCCAAATCATGCAAGTGAGCATACAAGGGTGATATATCGGGGTCTCTTCTATCTTGGTTAGGCAAATAATGATCAAAAAACCAATTCATCGTTGGAGTGCTCAGAACCAAATTACGATCCCCCCACAATTTAAGACTCGGGGTTCCAGACATATCAAACACGCCATACACCAAATTAGCGCCAGTAAACCCAGTGAATCCGTGTTTATCTCGCATCCGGATCATAGTAGAGGCAGACAAATGTCCACCAGCCGATTCTCCTCCAATAGCGATCTTATCCGTCCCAAATTCTTTCATAGCATTCTCGACAACCCAGATAGCAACTGATTCACAATCATCCTGGGCCGCTGGGTAAGGATTTTCTGGAGCCAATCTATAATCAACAGAAATAACTGCCGCGTTGCAATCATTCATTATTTCTTCCAAATCATCATCCCGATGATGTGCTCTGCCAAATACCCACCCACCACCGTGTATGTGCAGGTAAACCCCATCTATTTGATCATCAGGTATAAACGCTCTTACATTAACTGATCCTTGATCGCTTTCAATTTCTCTTTCTATGGCCTTTTCTGATAAAACCGGCTTCTTATATCGTCCGACTCCTTCTTCCTGTTCGTTTCTGATTTCAACCGGGTTTCGCTCATATACAGGTGGATATTCAGCCAATTCTTTTTCTAGATTTTGTACAAAATCCCGAACTTCTCTTTGCATATCAACTGTATAAAAAACATTTTCTTCCTGCATCAATTCCCCTTTCTTCAAATGTACATGTATCTATCAGGCTATTGTCTTATTTGACCATTGCCCAAAACCACCCATTTATATGATGTTATCTCTTTTAACCCCATTGGGCCCCTAGCATGCATTTTATTCGTGCTTATTGCCACTTCAGCACCCAATCCAAATTGTCCTCCATCATTAAATCTCGTCGAGGCATTCACCATGACAGCGCTCGCATCGACTTCTCTAACAAATCGATCAGCAGTCGAGTAATTGTCTGTGACGATAGCCTCCGAATGTCCAGTACCGTGATTTTCAATGTGGTTTATCGCTTCATCCAGCGAGTCCACAATTTTGACGCCTGCCACCAAGGATAGATGTTCAGTATCCCAATCGTCATCTTCAGCAGGAATCAACTTAATATCCTCTCTAGGTCCAAGCATTGATAAAGCTCTTGTATCACATCTCAGTTCCACTCCGGCAACAGCTAAACTTTCAGCCATACGGGGAAGATAATCTGGAGCTAATGATGAATGTACTAAAACAGTATCAAGAGCATTGCATACTGACGGCCTCTGAACCTTGGCATTGTTGACAATTTCAACAGCCATATCAAGAGAAGCTTCACCATCCACGTAGGTATGACATACACCAACTCCACCAGTTATTGATGGCATTGTTGACTCAGCTGCCACCATATTTACTAGATCTTGGCCACCTCTTGGAACCATTAAATCTATATATTCGTCCAGCTTTAGCATTTCTGATACCAAACTCCGTTCAGCACTTTGAACTATTTGAACAGAGTCTTCGGGTATATCTATCTCAGATATAGCAGTTCTTATTACTCTGGCCAACACCTGATTTGAATGAAATGCCTCGCTACCACCCCGTAAAATCACAGCGTTACCTGATTTAAGGCATAAAACAGATATGTCAACCGTGACATTGGGTCTACTTTCATATATGACTCCTATGACACCCAAAGGCACCCTTTTCCTACCTACCTGAAGACCATTTGCCATGGTCTTCATTTCAATCATCTCCCCTACAGGGTCATCTAAGTCAGCAACTTTCAAGGTATCTGATGACATAGCCCGCAATGATTTGGGAGTGATAATGAGTCTATCCAACATCGCTTCAGACAGTCCTTTATCTTTCCCGTTTGACACATCTTTTGAATTTTCTGCAATGATCTCTTCCTCTGAATCAATTAAAGCCTTTGCAATCTTGTAAATAGCAGACCTTCTATCTGCCCCAGAAGAAGCAGCCAGTTTTCTGGCTGCCAATTTTGCATCTCTACCTAGATCTTCTATGGTCTTCAAGAAATCACCTCCATCTCCATTCAGTCATTAAGCATAACCATATTATCTCTATGTATCACCTCGTCGCCGTAATAGTAGCCAAGCACTGCCTCAATTCGATCTGATTTTAGGTTCTGTATTTTAGAAATATCCATGGAAGCGTAATTGCTTATTCCTGCTGCAATATTATTTCCCTCCGCGTCCTTGATATAAACAATATCCCCTCTATCAAATCTTCCTTGGCAACTCAATACACCGGCCGGTAGAAGGCTCGTTTTACTACCCTGTATTGCAGCTACGGCTCCTTCATCTATTTTTAGATTCCCTTTGTTTGACAGCCCACTTAGCATCCATCTTTTCCTACTTTCTAGTTTTGATACCGATGTCTTAAACAAAGTACCGATCTTCTCTCCATTCGACAGACGAGAAACGATAGAATTTTGGGTTCCATCGGCAATAACCACATCAACTCCGGAAGCTGTCGCCAACCGTGCCGCCTCTATTTTGGTAACCATGCCACCTCTTCCTCTTAAATCTGCAGATGGGCCGGCATATTGATCCAATTTTTCGTCTATTTTTTCAACTATAGAGATTAGTTCAGCATCCGAATGTATATTAGGATCCTTTGTAAACATACCACCTACGCTGCCTAGTATTAGTAATAGATCCGCATCAATTAAATTAGAAACTAGTGCAGATAAAGTGTCATTATCCCCAAAGACTTCCCCCTCAAGTTCTTCTACAGCAACAACATCGTTTTCGTTTATTACAGGCACCACTCCGTTATTCAACAGTGAAAGCAATGTGTTTCTCAAATTCAAATAACCTAGTCTGTCATTAACATCCCGTCTAGAAAGTAGAGCCTGGGCAGTAGGAATTCCATGGATGGCAAATGCCTGCTCATACAAATGCATCAATCTACCTTGACCCACTGCAGCCAGAACTTGCCTGTCCGGTAATACTGAACTGTTCGCAAGATTTCTCATAACTCCCCTGCCAGCCGCCACTGCCCCTGAAGATACTAAAACCATTTCTCTTCCATCAGCAGATAGATGAGCTATTTGAGAAACCAAATTTTCAATAAACGTCTCATCCAATTCGTCCTTACCATCTGTAAGAAGATTTGTTCCTGCTTTGACGATGATTCGTCGATATTTATGATGTTTTTCAGAAGTCATTATTGCGTCCAAAATCATCCGACTATTTTTAGTTATTACACTATGTGGATATTACCAAAGCGCCCTAGAAAACTAGGAAATAAAGTTGAAACCTTACCAACTAGGATCGACATCAGAGGCGTCATTATTGGTCAACCTCTTTTGATCTTCCCCTTTGTTATTCATGATGAAAATATCAAAATCCCCATCTAAATCAGATGCGAACGCTATATTTTTTCCATCGGGAGACCAAACAGGCTGAACATCTTTAACCTTGTCATTACGTGTTAACCTAACTACGTTGTTACCACTGTTGTCCATTACATATATTTCAGGATTGCCATCACGTTCTGAAACAAACAAAATTTGTCTCCCATCAGGAGACCATGAAATATCATATTCACTACCTTCTGTGTCCGTAAGTTGATACAAACCTAATGTAGATTCAGCATCAGCATTGCACTTTGGATCGTCAATACCTCTTTCAATAACATATATATTGGGGGTCCCGTCGCGGTCTGATATAAAGGCCAATTTTTTGTTATCTGGAGACCATTTGGCTCCGTAATCATTTCCGCAACTTATCTGCCTTTGATTGACACCATCAGGATTTCTATCATGAATCCCAGGGGCCGATAAATTCGAAGATGAAAACACAACAGAATTACCGTCTGAGGACCAATCACCTACCTCATCGGAAGAAATATCTGACAGACGAGGACTAGGGGATTGGGACAAATCACTAATGTATACATACGATTCTTTACCTGCTTGGCTAGCGGCGTATGCTAATCGAGAGCTATCAGGACTCCAACGTGGCGTGACATAGATGCCCATTCCTGTGGTAATGCTAATTTTCTCTGACTCTTTAATCTTCATGACTTCAATTCCTACGTTCGGATCTTTGGAATCCTTTGATACAGAAAAAGCCAGTAATTTTCTGTTTGGTGACAAAATCGGCTGTTCCTCCGCAAAAGGAGTATCCGTTAGATTAATCTCTTCGTTTGAATTTGGGTCAGAAGAATAAATATCCCATTGCCCATCTCGATCTGAGGCAAAGTAAATCGCTTCACTCCTAGAGCCACAGGCGATGAGCGCCATAATAAGCAGCGACAAGCCTAAAAACCCTATAGTTTTCCTCGGTATTAGTTCCATACCGCGATTTTACCGACCAATCATTTGCAGGGCTACCTGTTTACAACCTTCATTCAGGGCAAAACAGGCATTATTTATCGCAGCAATTTAACCCAATATGGCCTAGCTGTCCTTTAATTTTTCTCCAGTTACGGTGAAGGAGCCAGCACCATTTTCTGAAGGTGTAGACCTCAGGGCATCTTCTACTACATTTTTGGGCGGGGTTAAGTCTCTTAATTCAGGAATAACTTTTTCTCCCATCAATTTTATAGAACTCATCAACTTTTCGTGCTCAATTCCCCCCCACATCATCCATAAACTGATATTTGTAATACCAGCATCATTTGCTTTCTTAAATTTTTCAATAAGATAATCTGGGTCTCCCAAATATGTTCGGTCTAGGAATAAATCATCGGGCATTTCACCTTCATAAGGCACTGCTTGTGTTTTACCATCAACCACTTTCTTCTCAGTCAATGCCTTCTGGGCTCGTATTTGCCATCGAATGTAAGGCAACTGGTCCAAGGCATCCTTCATGGTAGGAGCACAGTGTGTCATGCACTGTAAAGCCATACTCAAATTATCCACAGATTTGCCAGCATCCCGCCTATATCTGACATAAGTTGCAAACTGTTGCGAAACGGCATCCATACCCATCATGCTGGAAGTTAATGGCAATATATCTTCCTCAGCAGCTAATTTTAATGATCCTTCCGAGGAACCCGCTAGCCACATTGGGGGATAGGGTTTTTGATAAGGTTTAGGAAAAACCGTAATAGGTTCTTCCACCTTTATGTATTCTCCATTAAAGGTCCAATCTTTATGCTCTCTCCAAGCCTTCATCATCACCTCTATACCTTCCTGAAACCGAGGCCTAGATTCTTCAAGTCCTATGCCAAACCCTCCCATCTCATAAGGTTGATAGCCTCGACCAACACCGCAAAATATACGGCCTTCAGTTAGATGATCTAATACCGCTATTTCCTCAGCCGCTCTTAGAGGTTGCCATTCGGGCACAATGATGGCAGCTGTACCTATTTTTATGGTTTCCGTATTCTCAGCAATCTTCAATGCTTGTAGTAAAGGAGCTGGTGAGAATCCATAGTTGGAAAAATGGTGTTCGGCGATTAGAACATAGTCGAACCCGAGACTCTCAGATAATTTTATTTGATCCAATCCCTCAGCAAATATATCTTTAAATTCGCGAAGTTCCGGATTTGGCCACTCAAAAAATAAACCGAATTTCAATTTGATCACCTAACTAGATAAATTTTGTCACAACCCTCGAAATGAGATTATAAATCGTTGTGGCTACTATATGGAACTTTAATCTTCAACTGGTTTGATTTAAGGGAATACCGGAGTGATCAGGTTTATCTGCCAAAATAAATACCAAGGCTCCCAATAGCATCAATCCAACTCCCGCCCACCATGCAGGATCGTATGAGCCTGTTATATCTAGAACATATCCTGCCGCGGGAGCTCCGAATGACCCCATAAACAAGGTGATAGGCATAACGAATCCTCGGATACTGCCTAAATTACCTCTACCAAAATAATCGGCCCAAATATAATTTTGAGTAAAGGAATTGATACCAATCCCTAAGCCAAAAAGAGCCATGGACCAAAACATCAACCAGAATCCATATGCGTATATGGACATAACACTAGCCAGCGCCAACATTAAAAAAGCAGAAGCTCCAATTATTTTAGGCTGTAGGCGTCTTACCAACATTCCTCCTGCAAAACTACCTGCCCCCGCACAAACTGCATCAAAAGCAGTAGCCAAAGAAACCAATGTAGGATCCAGCCCTCTATCCATGAAAGCAGGAATTCTGTGCAAAGCCAAAGTCAATATGCCAAGAGATAATATAGAAAAAGCTATAGTTAAAAACCACATGCTTCTAGTCTTCACCGCCTGTTTAAGAGTCCATGAAAATTCATCATTAGGATCCTCTATATCAGGATCGTCGGTTTTAGTATCACCATCAGGCAATAATCCCATATCTTCAGGCTGTCTTCGTACAAAAATAACGGACAAAGGAACCACTATAACTATCCCCACGATCGCCAATATAATCCATGAGGTGCTCCAAGTGTATCGATCTATAAAAATTTGGGTGAGAGGAACAAAAATTAAAGCACCTAATGAAATACCAACAGCCGTGACGGCAAGGGCTTTTCCTCTATTCCTAACAAACCATTTTGAAGGGGGAACTGAGGTAGTAAGGGCCCCTGGACCACTCATGCCAACCAATCCCATCACTGAAAATAAAGCGATAAGTTGCCACGCCTCACTTGTATAGGCAAGGCCAACCATACATAACCCTGTAATTATTGTTGAACCAGCAAGTATCCATCTTGCTCCATAGGAATCAAGCAATTTACCTATAAGTGGGCTGGTAGCTGCACTAGATATACTTCTAAAAGTTGAGGCCCAGCCAAATGATGCTCGCCCTATACCCAATTGTTCTCCCATTGGTTTTATGTATAAACCAAAGTTGAGTGAACCCATGCCCATACTTACCGCACTGGCTACAGCCATAACACCGACCACAATCCAGCCATAAAAAATCGTGCGTTGTCCAGTCAGTCTAATGTGAAAATCTCCTTGAAACCCCGAATCAAGACATCATTATACTTTCACAGCAAACAGCATTGACCTCACTTTGCTAACAAATTAACCTGTTGTTATTCTTTGAAATAAAGATGTCTCTTTCGCTCTATTAATCACCATGGAAGGTGAATATTTATGACCGACGTAAAAATACTAGACAAGCTATATTCACACATAATGAAAGTTATTGTGGCCACCGGAGTGGCTCCTCACTACACTGAGATAGCTTCCGAATTACAAATGTCAGTTGAAGCGGCTAGAGAATCTCTTAACGACCTCATGGGACCTGGCAAAATGGCAGGATACTGGTTGGTTCCAGGTACAGATACAATCGGCAGTTTTGCACCTTTCAACAACGTTCCGACCCACTACCGTATCACGGTAGAAGGTGAAAGCAAGTGGTGGGGACAATGAGCTTTTGAATCCCTAGCAGTTTGCTGGCTATTTCCAGGTAAATTAGTTCAAATTGATAGTGTTTGCCTGGATTGTAACGAACCCATAGTGGTAACCATAAAAGATGGAGAAATAGTCCAATCAATTCCTTCTGACGGGGTGGTAGGTGTGTCAGTTTACGGATTCGGATTTTTGGGAGGGGGTGATACAGCAGGCAGGAATTGAGCAAATATGAATTTCTTCCGGTCGGAAGAACATTTGACCAAATGGGTTCACTACGATCCAAATTCAAAGGAACAAGTCGTTCAAACCCTAGAAGAATTTATGAGTAGATTCAGTAATCCCAGATTCAAAGAAAGAGGAAGACCAGACTACATTTCCTGGAAAGATAGTTTGTGAATTAAGAAACGGGGACAGATACCCTAGAGTATCTGTAAGAATATTCCTTTTCTTTAACGCTGAAAGACATAATACTCGCAAAAATCAATGTAGCTCCGGCAATTGCAAAAGGTATCTCATAAGAACCGGTTAAAGCCTGAAGTTCCCCGGCAACCAGCACCGACAGAGCGCCTCCAACTTGATGAACCATATTAGACATACCATTCAACATTCCGAGATTGTTTCCCCCGTATATATCAGCCACCAGAGAGGAAGTGACTGAAGCTGTAGCGATCCAGGACATTCCAGCTATAAGAGCAAACGCCCACATGCCAGTTGTCCCTCCGACAGTTAGTAAAGTTAAATAAGCAATTCCTCGCAAAGCGTATGTGAAGCCCAAAACTTTGTGCTGGCTATATTTTTGCGACAATATACCAGCAGATAGAACGCCAATAGAGTTCAGGCCCATCATTATGCCAAAAATCGTTGCAGCGGTGATTTTCGGTACTCCCTGGTCTTCTGCAAATGGAACAAAATGCACTGATATGATGTTGGTCGTTATTCCACAAACAAGATAAGCAGCAGACAATTGCCAAAAGGGAGAAGTTGATAAAGCTTGCTTCCATTTACTTGTAAATAATGGACCTTCCATTGCCACTTTTCCACCCGATTCTTCGTCATCCTGTATTTGCAAATCGTCCATTTCATTATCGGGAATACGACCCAATGGATCGTCTCTCAAGAAAAGCGATGCTAAGGGTACACCTATAAACAAAATCATTGCGGATATGACCAGAAAAGCTGTTCGCCAATCAAAAGTCTCTATCAAAAAGGCCGAAAATGGTGCAAAAAGTAAAGGTCCAAAAGAACCTCCCGCAGCTGACAAGCTCATGGCCAACCCTCTACGTTTATAGAACCATTTCGCTAATAATGAATGAATAGTTACAAAGGAAACCCCGCTAGCTGCGAAGCTACCAAATATTCCATAGATCAAGATAAAGGCCGAAATGGAGTTGACCCTACTAAGAAAAATCACCGATATCCCGACCATTGCCAGCGCAGCCGATATTACCAAACGACCGCCATATCTATCGTATAGATACCCCATTATTAGGAACGATAATGCTCCCACAAATATGCCGAGCGAAAGCACTCTAGTGATGTCATTTCGACTCCACTCCATATCAGCCTCCATGGGGGTAATAAAAACTCCCATACTAGACCGAACTCCCGAAGAGCACATAACGATAAAGAAACAGACTGCAAGAACGAGCCAACCATAATAGATTTTTGAAGTTTGTCTATTACTTTTATTCAAAATATTGCTACCAGTATTTTCCTTAGTCTTGATAGGGCCAGCCATTTAGATAAAATGTCGCTGTGTTAGAACAATTTGAAAGGAATCTCAACCAAATTTTTTATAGCACATGGCCCAACAGGTGATTTAAACTTAGGGAATCTAATTTCATGAACAACAATAATACCGCAAGAAATTGGGAAAAAGATACTACTCCATACCCGGAACCATCTATAGAAGTTATAGACGAGAGTTTCAACCGATATATTTTAGGAAATGCGGGAATGGAAAGATTGCATACTGGCTGCAGGTGGACAGAAGGACCCGCATGGTTTGGAGATGGTAGATATCTACTATTCAGCGACATACCTAACAATAAAATCTTAAGATGGACAGAGGAAACTGGGATCGTTAGCGAATATCGATATCCTTCAAATAACGCCAATGGTAACGCCCGAGACAACTCTGGCAAACTTATAACTTGTGAACATTTAACAAGAAGAGTCACTAGGACTGAATTTGATGGCTCAGTAACTGTCCTTGCAGATTCTTTTAGAAATTTAAAATTAAATGCCCCTAACGACGTAGCCATTCATAAAGATGGCGCGGTATGGTTCACAGATCCAGGGTATGGCATTTTAAATAATTATGAAGGTGACCGTGCAGAGCCTGAATTACCCACCGCCATATATCGGATAGACCCCATTTCAGGAACAGTTGAAGTAAAAGCAACTGGACTGTCTCGCCCAAACGGACTTTGTTTCTCGCCAGATTTTGAATCCCTTTACATAGCCGACTCGGGTTCAAAAGAACCTCGCGCTATTTACATCTACCAGGTAACCAATAATGGTACTGATTTGACCGGGGGGAAAATTTTTGCAGAAACAGGTAAAGATTCTACAGATGGTATTCGATGTGACACTGATGGTAATTTGTGGGCATCAGCCCAAAGAGGAACGAACTCGATAGCTGTATACAATGTTGAATCAAAATTAATTGGAAGAATCTACCTGCCTGAGGTTCCATCCAATCTTACCTTTGGCGGCCAGAAGAAAAATCGTTTATTTATTACTGCAAGCCGTTCCATCTATAGCATATACACAGACGCAACCGGACTTTCCTTAGGTTAGAAACAAGAGGTCATCTGAACCTTTTTGGCTGGCCTATATCTCATTGCCCTTCAAAATAGCTTCATCGTATTGCCGGCTACACTTATTTAGAACAACAACGACGTCTTCTCGGAGAAGGTATCTCTTCTCGACTAATTCCTGGGCAGCTTCGGCTACCATTTCCAAATAGCATTCTTTTGAATCGTATCGATCCGTGTTGGATTTTCTAAAGTCATTTTTCCTTGGAAATTTGCCTGAAGACCCAAAAAAGTTTGTGAATCCAACCATAGAAATAATCTGATCCGGCGAACCTGTGACCGGGTCTCTTGGATTCCAACCTGTATGGGTTCCCAACGGGACTGATACATCGGGCATTCGAATGCCGGCGATTTCATTTCCATCGTCATCTACTGAGGAGACATAGCTGGAGTAGTCTCTACCTTCTTTAACAGGATAAGCGGCTATACCTTTTTCTTCTTCCGGACCAATGTCCATTTCCCGAAGCCGCCACATTTTCAAAAAGTCCGGCGTCTCAAGCCCGATCGACTTATCAAAAATATCCAAAACCTCAGAAATAGTACTAGCAGTTGCATCATCTAACCTAGGAACTTTGCTCGCGGGCGGATCCCGTCCTTCCTCTACCCATGCTACCAAGTTACAAAGAGCAGCTCTTAATAGAGGTCTAAAGTCAATTACATTAAACCCATAAAGTCCAAGTGACCCGTCAGGGCCTGGATCTTTTTTTTGTGGCAGTTCTCTCGGTACATGTTGGGTTCCTGAAAACAAATAGCTTCTAGTGTTTTCAGGGAAGTCCAAATCGCGGTGATCTTCTAAATCAGTATGACTGAGAGAAGCGTCACCTCTCCAGTATTCAGCTGAAGTGTTGGTGTATATGACTTTGGGCAATCCTCCTAAATTCTTTTGGGTGTCTTGAAGGCCTTCTGTTTTCCTACCATATGGGTCAGCAACAGGGTTATCAGAAAACGGGTAAAGGTGACCGAACCCAGGGGAAGACTGTTGGGA
>RQOP01000096.1 GCA_008373095.1 SAR202 cluster bacterium
CGAATAGTCGGCCTACTCTAAATTTTCTACCTGTATCCCGTTGCAATTGTAGACTTACCCTGTGTGACCGACGGCCATGTGTGTCCACCGTATTTTTCGCTGTATTGAGTTTCTGTACTCCACCACTCGAACATTAAGTCATACCAAGCTATCGTAGCATCTGACGGAGCTTTTTCTGTAAG
Source organism: SAR202 cluster bacterium (assembly GCA_008373095.1). GTDB lineage: Bacteria > Chloroflexota > Dehalococcoidia > Lucifugimonadales > UBA826 > UBA11996. The sequence goes on from RQOP01000096.1 coordinate 183, forward strand.
TATTACGGAAGGTGCATTTAGATGAGTGGTAGAGGGCGCATACACGGGATCTCTCACGCCATAATTTGTTAGGATATCCTCTGCTGTGATTTCTATTGCCTTTTTATAATTTCCGCTATCAATTAATGTATCTTGTCCAGAGCACAGCAAATGTTGTTCACCTGTCGTACATTCGCTTAAGGTTAATTCTTCCAGATAGTAATATGTGTCGGTTTTGGCATCTTCATATGAAATGAAGCCCATCATGTATAGAAGAATATTGTCAAATTGGTAGTGATCAGTATTCAGTGGGACCAATTTGAATGTGTTTTCCCCTTCACTTTTTATCCTGGCATCATGCCATTTGTTGTTGGATAGCACCTGAACTGAATATGGATCCCCTCTTTCTGGGTCCCATAAAGACCCAGTGATTGGATAAGGGCCTTTAATTGTTGTATTGCCGTTTAAATTTTTTCTATCCAAAGAGTTCCAGCTTGTTCCGCTGCCTGCTGGGAAATCACCATTTCTAGGTCCTATCCCTATCCAGTGTCCAAATTCAGCATTTAGACCGTTCAAGAAAGGGGAGCCAGCCCATATGATTCCTTTTAATCTAGGGTAATCGCGCCCATCTAGATATTTTGAAGGGCATCCAAAAGTCGCCTTTTGATAATCTTCGTTTGCGTTGCCAGATTTACCGTGATTCTTCCAACCTACTGGGTCACAGATCGGATCTCCATACGTCATAATACCCTTAATATTGTCAGAGGTTCTGTAGTAATTGGAGTATTCTCCGGTTAATGTATTTGCTACTGGTTCATCGGGTACCAATATCAAATGGTCTACTGAATCTCCAAGCACACCCAATACCTCTTTGCACGCCTCGCAGGTTTCAGGGTTTTGGAGATTTTCCACTTTACCCTCTCTGACATTTTTGTATGATTCAGTTCCGAGTGTCATGAACATAGCGTGTCTTGTGCTAGCAAGTGAGTCAGATAGTTTGGTTATGGATACGGTATTTCTTAAATCAGAATCAACAACTCTCAGATACCCTCCTGCAAATTCATAAGAGACAGCGTTTCCGTTGAAATCACTTAGTGCGAGATTTAAGTCGTCTTTTGACACACAGGCCCTGGAGAAAACACCATCGTTGGGTACGTCGTCCCCATGTGTGCCGTCGTCATAAAGGTCTATAGGCGTATCTGCAATATCACCAGTTGCAACGATTTTAGTAGTTTCGTCATCAAATATTTTAGATGGAAAAAACCGGGCGTTGGTAGATAGTTTATTTGTTGTAAAAAAGTTCAGTTCTTCATCCGACAAATTTGGAATTAAAGAGCTCGAAAAATCGCAATATGCTATCAGAGGGGTAAATGCTTGGCGCTCTGACTCAAATGTAGGTGTTTGATTTGTTTGAACATTAATGGGTGTAGAGGTTGGTTCTGGAGTCTTTGTAGGAGTGGGAGTTTGGGTGGGAGTCAAAGTAGCGGTGGGAGTCAAAGTGGGATAAGGAGTATACGTCGGTACCGGTGTGTAAGTCGAAAGAGGAGTATATGTTGGGACAGGAGTGTAGGTTGGCAGAGGAGTATATGTTGGTATTGGGCTTGGGTAACTAAGAATTAAAGTGGTTCCCATTGAGGAAAGATCAGATTCTGCATTTGCTTTTCCCGAAACTTGCTCTTTTGCATCATCTGCGCCACCAGATTTTATATTGTTGCCAAGATTTATAATGCCCATTACCAGAAGAGGTGCTAACAATACGAGTAGTACTGTTAAGGCAATCATTATGAGCAAATTAATTTTCATAAAAATCTTGATACCAGAACATATAAATACATTGTCCTAACTTCTTGTACTAATTTACAACCGTTTTTGTGGTTAATTATCCGATTGAGTCTAAAGTTGGAGGACTGTATCTATCGTCCGGGTTATTCCACCCTGAGAAATTAGGAGTTCTTTTTTCTGCGAAAGCCTTTCGGGATTCGATAAGGTCATTCTTATCCCCATGTTCTTTCAAGGCTTCTGCCAGTTTTTCTAGGTCACCGGAAACTTTTGGTTTCATCTCTCGCATCATTTGGGTGGTGTTTACTCTGGACGCAGGGGGAAGTGTTAGCATATGCTCAGCCATTGAAACAGCCGTGCTTATCAAGTCGTCACTATCAACAATTTTGTTGATAAACCCAATTTCATGAAACCTTTGAGCAGTAAATCTGAACCCCATTGCCATTTCGGTGGCCACTGGGTGAGGAAGTTTCGCTATGTGTCCGTGGTTGTATCCACCAAGTAACCACCTTTTAGCTTCGGACACCTCAAATACAGCTTCTGGCACGGCGATTCGCAGATCAGTTGCTTCAACCAGCATGAAGCCACCACCCATAGCATAACCATTCACCGCTGCTATGACTGGTTTCTCTAGAGAACCATTCATAAGCGGATCTTCAATGGTGGGTCTCTTACCTCCTACAATCCCTACTTCAAGGGATTCCTTCATGTCTTCTCCTGCGCAGAATGCTCTTCCAGTACCTGTGAAAATCCCAATTTCCAGATTCTTTGATTCTCGAAACTCACTCCAGGCTTCTGCTAATTGAGTTCTGATCTCATATCCCAAAGCGTTTAATCTCTCAGGTCGGTTAATACGAACAATAAAAATCTGATCTTTTTTTTCTGTTTCTACCAACGGCATTTATTTTCCTCCAAAGGTTTCATCAAGGCTATTACTTGTAAAGATATGCTAAACATTGGACCGTATACTAGGATATGTCTCAATGTAGATGATTTTATATCTTAGGAGTCATTATGAAAATCACTGGTCTGAAAATAAACATATTCTCTTCCAAACATAAAAATGCCAAGAGAAATTGGCTGATTGTTCGAATCCAGACAGATGAAGGAATAGAAGGAATAGGTGAGGCTTCTATGCTTAGTCACGATCCTATAGTGGCTTCGTTGCTCGAGCAATGGGCTGAAAACTATTTGATCGGAAAAAATCCTATTAGTGGCGAGTTACATTGGACTAGATTGCATCAGGATAACTTGGGTAGAGGCGGAAGGCTGTTTTCTACGGCCTTATCTGGAATAGACATAGCTTTGTGGGACTTACGGGGGAAGATTTTAGGTGTTCCTGTCTACGAGCTTCTTGGGGGTCCTTATGAAAATAAATTGAGGGTATATGCCAACGGTTGGTATACGACACCTGGTAGTCCTGAACAGAACGCGGAGGAAGCCAAAAAGGTCGTATCTATGGGGTACACCGCTATGAAATTTGATCCCTTTGGGAAAGTGGCCTATACGACTATTACTCCAGAGGAAGCGCAATTAGCGGAAGATAGAGTAGCCGCTGTGAGAGAAGCCGTTGGGCCTAATGTTGATATCCTTGTGGAAGTCCATGCGCGCTTTAATGTGTACACTGCCATACATCTCGGACAGAGGTTGGAAAAATACAATCCCTTTTGGTTTGAAGAACCGGTTTCACAGGAAAATGTTTCGGAAATGAAACAAGTTCGCTCTAAGATCAATATACCTGTTGCGACAGGAGAACGGCTTTATTTGAAGTTTCCATTTTTTGAACTTGTTAGGAATGAAGCTGTGGATATTCTCCAGCCAGATATATGTAATGCTGGTGGAATTACGGAGCTAAAGAAAATAGCTGGTATGGCAGAGGCTCAGCACATTATGATGGCACCGCATAATACTAATTCGGCTGTCGGCACTGTTGCGAGCATGCACTTGGATGCTGCAATGCCTAATTTTTTAATTCAGGAGTATCACGCAGAATTTTATGAACCTCATTATTTTGAAGTTGTCGAAGGGTTGCCCCGACAGGAGGATGGATATGTGGATTTGCCTAAAGGACCAGGTTTGGGATTAACAATTGACGAAGACTTGATGAATTCACATCCTTATTTGCCTCTGGGTATGTCTGAGAGGGGTATATAAGCGTTGGAGGGATAGCTATGACAAAAGAGGTAGAAGAAGCGAAAGAATCCTATAAACGGTGGTTGCAAGGGTTTAATTCAAGGGATCGCGACGCGATGGTGGCTGAATTGCATTTTCCGCATTTGAGATTGTCAGGGTCCAATCAAATACAAGTTTGGGACACGGCTGCTAATATAAACGCCAACTTCGATGAACAAACTCAAAAGTTAAAGGAAGAAGGATGGGTCAGAACAGATTCTAATTTGATCAATGCGATTCAAAAAGGTTCTGACAAGGTACATCTAACCATGATTCAATCGAGAATTCATTCCGACGGAAGTGAATACAATCGATTTCAGACTCTATGGATTTTTATACGTGAGAACGAGAGATGGGGAGTTAAGTTCAGATCTTCCTTTTTGGTCAACGCCACAGAAAATACTAATTTTGGCACACTGTCATAATCAAATTGTGGCATGTTACCAGCCATCAAATCCCCACGGCTTTCTTGGTGTGGAAAACATAAGGTTGGCTTTAGCGATGGAGCCTTGAGTTAGTTCTTCAATTCTATTTGCTGAAGAAAGGGTCGAAAAATTTATTCCTCCTAGATAAACCGCTCCTAAGTCTCCTGCGTTTAATATGATGTCTGGATTCTTTGTGGAGGTGGCGCAAGATACTTCTCCTGACTCGCAACTCAATTCCAAAGTCTCCTGGTTCCAAGGAAGAAAATCATCTTGTATTTTGAATATTAAAGATCCGTCGATTGAGTATGAGCGCTGAGAGAGAGCAGATTTGACATCCACCAACCTAACCCAGTATCTATCACTTGAATGTTCTATGAGTCTTCGGGGATCTGCTAACATCCATTTTAATTCTTCATCTGCAGGTCTGTGCTCTGCTTTAATCACGTCGACGAGATCCATATCCAGACAAATTCTCCATAGGGATGAATACGCCTGATGGGACGATGCTATTAATTCGATAACATTCAGTTCCGTCCCATTTATCGTATATCGCAGGTAACCTTCATCGCTGCCGTTTTCTTGATATTTCACAAACCAAGATTTCGGGTCGCCGCCCTTTAGTCCAGGTTCTCTAAACCTGAATTCCCACCAGTTTTCCTTTCTTGTGACCATTCCGGTTCTATTTTCTATAGCTTTAGAATATATGTGAGGGAATATTTCTCTGGCTTCAGATTCTTCTATGAAATAAGCCTGTCCCTGAGAGGTATGTTCAATTGCATAAGCGCTTCTTGTTTTTTCTATCTCGAGATTACTTTCAAACGAGGCAAGCCCATATCCGTATCTTCCATAAATAATGCTTTCAGAGGCCTGTAGAACTGCAAGTGGTTCCCCTCGAGAATATATATCCTCAAGTTGATATTTCATGATGGCCCGATTGATTCCTTGTCTGCGATGAGTGGCCTGAACTGAAACAGAAGCAACTGCTGCTATTTTTGAGATGCCTCCAGGTACGTACATATCCATTTCATAGCTAAGTGCGTTCCCAACCATGTGTTTGCCATCAAATGCCATAATGGATCTGTCCGGAGTAAACACTAATTGATGTGCGTCGAAATCGGCCTGAGTCCGGTATCCGTTTTCTCCCCTTGCGTTAATTATTTTTACTAAAGGTA
>RQOP01000097.1 GCA_008373095.1 SAR202 cluster bacterium
AGGTAATTCTTCTAGGTTAAACGACAGGGGTGGACCAATTTCAATCCACCCTGACGTTTTTTACTTCTGCAGTGCTAGCTGGCCTTTCCTATTCGAAAAACGTTAGTGCCGCATCCCTTCGAGCAAACGCCCTTGGTTGCGGGTCTTCCATTCTTCAATGTAACCTGCTGAGGGTTATTAATTTCTACCTTGGCCCTGCACTTAACGCAGTACGCTTCCATATCTCCCTCCTTGTGAGGACTAACTATATATGTCATATTATTCATATAATTATCTGTAACGCAACCCTTTTTATACCATATATAGTGCTTTCTTTCTAAATTTGACCATCAACATGTAGTGTTTTACGTTTTTAAGACAGTATTTCTTGTCCTTACTGACTAAAGAAATATTTTTGTAACACTACCGCAACATCTTTTTAACAGCACCGCAATACTTAAGAAACATCACCGCACTAAACTCCTTGTCATAGGTTCGGGTAGGTCTGTTGCTTTGACGGATTTGCTAACAATACGAGTAACTCGGAGGTTTGATATGGATTCTGGACATACTTCTTGGATGCTGATGGCCACTGCGTTGGTGTTTTTTATGACACCTGGTTTGGCTTTCTTTTATGGAGGTTTAGTACGAGCAAAAAACCTCGTGAACACCATAATGATGAGCTTCATGTCCATCGCGATAGTGAGCATTGTTTGGGTCCTATGGGGCTACAGCCTTGCCTTTGGAACAGGTAATGCCTTTATTGGAGACTTTAGTCATCTCGGATTATCCGGTATATCGTTTACCTCGGCAGAAGGTGATGATATCCCTCCATTACTATTCGTGGCATTTCAAATGATGTTTGCCGTTATTACCCCTGCGCTTATCACGGGGGCATTTGCTGAAAGATTCAAATTCAGCACCTACCTTATTTTCTTAGTGATCTGGAGCACATTGGTTTACTCACCGATAACACATTGGGTTTGGGCCTCCAATGTTTTGGCAGATGGCACAGAGGTAAATGGTTGGCTTTGGGATCTTGGAGCACTTGATTTCGCTGGTGGAACTGTTATTCATATAAATGCAGGCATAGCAGCGGTAGTAGCAGCTCTACTAGTTGGTAAACGACGAAACCCAGGAATACAACCTAATAATGTCCCATATGTAGTTCTTGGAGCAGCTATCCTCTGGCTTGGATGGTTTGGATTTAATGCTGGTTCAGCAGTAGCGGCCAACGATTCCGCAGCGAATGCTTTCCTCGTCACAAGCCTGGCAGCCTCGACTGCTGCATTAACTTGGGGTGTAATTTCGCACCTAAAAACAGGGAAAATGGGAGCTGTAGGAGTTGCTACCGGAGCGGTAGCAGGATTGGTTGCTATCACTCCAGCCGCAGGAGCTGTCAACGCTATGGGTGCCCTTGCAATAGGATTCGGTGCAGGGTTGATCTGCTTTTACGCCGTTGAACTGCTGCACAAAACCAATATGGATGACGCACTCGACGTTTTTGCCGTTCACGGGATCGGTGGTATATGGGGAGCTATTGCCACCGGTATATTCGCACTAGAAGCAATAACCGGCGGTACAAAAGGGCTCATAGAGGGCAATGTAGGGCAAGTTGGCATTCAGGCAGTCGGAGTAATCGCCACGGTGGCGTACTCTGGAATAGTAAGTTTTATCATTTTATTTATCTTGGATAAAATTCCCGGTCTTGGATTAAGATCCGATGAATCTGACGAGGATATAGGACTTGATTTAGCTGAGCACGGAGAACAAGCTGCCGTACAAGACGGAGCAAATTAGCAGAGTTCCTAACTGATGTTATAGGGGGTTCAGTATTATCCGAGCCCTCTTTAACATCAGCTCCATAATGTTACATATTTGTTTCTTAATTATTGCAAAAATGTTACACCGTATGTAACATCTGGATTCTAAATGTTTCAAAGGAAGTGATATATGTTAAAGATAGAAGCGATATTTAGGCCCGAAAGGGTTGGTGCGGTCACCGATTCCCTTCTAGCAGCCGGAGTCACAGGGTTTCATTATCAAAATGTTACAGGGCAAGGGCAACAAAAAGGTGTAGAAGTGGTAACAGGGAGAGGTGGCCAAACAACTCGATCCGCATCAGCGAAAACTTTGCTAGTGACAGTAATATCTGATGATAAAAAGGATGCTGTGGTAGAAGCCATTGTTTCAGCTGCAAGAACTGGAGAGATTGGGGACGGGAAAATATTTGTAAGCGAAGTTTCAGATACGATCCGTGTAAGAACCGGGGAATCCGGGAGTTCTGCAATATAGCGACAAGGCAAACCCAAATCTGATTCCGATTATCTTCAACTACTATTGAAGGTAGGTCAATCCATGGGTATGATCTCTAGTAATGCCTACTAATGTGCCACCTCAATATAGAGACGCGGAACAAAGATTCCGAGAAGCTGTTTCTGTCCAAGGTAAAATAGCAGCCTTGCAAGAAATGCTTCAAATTATGCCTAAGCACAAAGGCACAGACCATTTAAAAGCCCAATTAAGGGCAAGATTATCGAAATTGATGTCTGACCTAGAAACTTCCTCGGGAGGGAAAGGCGGTAGGACAGAGCCATTCTCACTGCCTAAAGAGGGTGCGGGCAGGTCTACCTTAATTGGACCAACCAACGTTGGAAAATCTTTTCTTCTTTCCTCGGCTACAGGAGCTAAGACAAAAGTTGGTTCATACGAATTAAGTACACAAGAACCGATACCCGGGATGTACCCATATAGCGATATTTATATCCAAATGGTAGATACCCCTCCAATAGACAATGTAGCAACACAGAGCAGACTTTACGGTTTGCTAAGAACGAGTGACATATTTGTCTTTGTTGCAGACCTGACTAACAGCCCGGTAGAACAAACAGAAAACTCCTTTAGGGAACTAGACGAATGGGGGTTCAGCCTTTTGCATAAAGGAGAACACCCAGATGAAGACAGTCAATTCACAGCTAAACCGACAATAATAGTTTGCAACAAAGCAGATATCCCGGGAGCGCTAGATCATTATGATGACATGGAAAATCATTATGGAGATAAGTATCCTCTAATTATGGCCAGTGCTCAGGAGGAAGTAGGTCTAGATGAACTAGCGGAAGAACTGTTTATAAGCCTCAAAATAATCCGAGTCTATACCAAGTCGCCCAGAGAGAGAATGCAAGATTTTATAAAAAAAGATCCTGTTGTGCTTCCAATAGGAAGTACAGTGGGGGAAGCCGCTCAGCAAGTCCACAAGGAACTCAGCCACGGACTCAAATATGCTGTCCTTTGGGGCGAATCAGGTAAATTCGATGGTCAAAGGGTTGGACGAGGACATGAATTATCAGACGGTGATGTCATAGAAATCCATGTCTAGTTTCTAGGCACCCAATGCGTTCGACACTTTTCCGGGAGACATGGGTAAATCTGTCATTCGAACTCCGACCGCATCGTGAATAGCATTAGCTATCGCTGCCATTGGAGGTATCAGACAAGCCTCTCCAACCCCCCTAAGACCAAACGGATGGCCAGGGTTCGCTACCTCTACAAGTACAGTGTCAATCATGGGTAAATCCAAAGAAATAGGCATCCTGTAATCCAAAAAGGATGAGTTAACCATATTTCCTTCATCATTAAAAACGTACTCTTCATTTAAAGCCCAACCGATCCCTTGCACTGCTCCACCCTGCAACTGACCTTCAACGTAACTAGGATGTATAGCCTTACCAACATCTTGAATCGACGTATATCTCAAAATATCAACTTTCCCAGTTTCTTTATCCACCTCAACATCAACTATGTGAAGTGCGAAGGCGTTACCTACTCCCCCAGGATTCACAGTGGCTCGCCCAACTATAGGCCCACCTGTACCATTCAACATTCCAGATAATTCGGAAAATTCAATACTCAATTCCGGGTCACTTTTATGACTTATAGTGGAGCCTGAATATTCGACTTCTGAAGCATCAACGTCCCAAATCGTAGCCGCTCTATTCACCATTTGCGCTCTGATATCGTAGGCAGCTTCCACACAGGCGGTACCAGTCTTAAATGTGACACCACTTCCACCTGCCCCTGAACTGTACCCAATTGAATCTGTATCACCGATAGAGGGGTTTACGTCTTCTGCCCTCAAACCAAGAACATCTGCAACCTGCATGGCCATTGCTGTCCGACTACCTCCAACATCTGGAGACCCTTCGACCAGCGTAACCGTCCCATCTGCATTCACACTGGCGACAGCACTGGCAGGCCCACTACCATTAAACCAAGCCCCCGCAGCAACACCACGACCCTTCGCTACACCAGGCTTGGCAGCAGAATAATGTGGATGATTCTTCGCCGCTTCCAGCGTCTCAACTAGTCCTATCTTCCTATATATCGGCCCATTTGCAGGTTGACGAGTACCTTCCTTCGCCGCATTCAAAAGCCTAAAGTCTATCGGGTCCATGTTCAATTTCTCTGCAACTTCATCAACCACAGTCTCAATAGCAAAAGCTGCTGCTGGGGACCCAGGAGCTCTATATGCCGATGACTTTTGCACATTGGTGACAACATCAAGCCCTTCGACATAAGCATTGGGAATAACGTAGGGGCCCAACATAGTTCTGCTTCCACCTGCTACCGGTGAGCCTGGAAAAGCCCCAGCTTCAAAAATCAACCTGGCTTTTACCGCCGTAAGTTTCCCGTCTTTTGAAGCTCCAAGTTTTATTTCTATTTCGGTTCCTGACGTTGGTCCTGTGCCCATGAAAACTTCCGCTCTAGTCATGGTTATCTTTACGGCAGAACCTGATTTTTTAGATAGAACCGCCGCTACCGGTTCCAAATAAACGCCACCCATACCCTTACCCCCAAAACCTCCGCCGATTTCCAGAGGCACAACTGTGACATCCCCAATAGGTATATCAAGCAAAGCTGATATATGATCTCTAAAAGCAAACAATTGCTGAGTACTGCACCATGCAGTGACTCTTCCGTCTTCATTCCAAAAAGCTGTCGTTGCCTGAGGTTCTATGTAGCCTTGATGGACAGCCTTAGTTTTAAATTTACGCTCTACAACTACATCTGATTCAGAAAAAGCCTTATCTATGTCTCCTTCTTCGGAAAGTATTTTCAAGGCCAAATTACTAGAACCCGCCTTACCATCGTCACCCCATCCACCGACCCTAAACAATGCACTAGATTGAGTTAACAAACGATCGTGTAGTACTGGCGCATCATCCTGAAGAGCCTCTTCTGCAGTCAATACTGGTGTTAAGACTTCATAATCCACTTCGATCAAGGCCAAGGCCTCCTCTGCGATATGAGGATCTATTGCAGCTACCGCAGCGACAGCATGACCTACATACAGAGCTTTCTCTCGAGCCATAACATTCCGGCTATAAAACCCATAATTTACGGCAGCACCTTCTTCCAAATCAGCAATCTCAGCTGAAACTTCTGGCAAATCAGCTCCGGTCATAACAGATTTCACACCGGGGTATGCGAG
>RQOP01000098.1 GCA_008373095.1 SAR202 cluster bacterium
ATCGTACCGACTGCAACTACATGATCTGCATCTGTTGCATGTTTAAGTCCGAGTAAAAACCCTAGAATTATAACTGCTATTGCGCCTGAATCGCTGTCCAAAAAACGCACCTCATAAAAATTTGCCCCAAGCAATATGATACATTACTATTTCGCTTATGACTGTTTTGTATGAAAAACTTCACGGCTCAAACGGTGCTCTGGAATCCTTATCCCAGTTGGATAAAGACATTAAAAAAGCCTTAAAAACATACGGGCCACCACCCGACCGATCGCTTCCTGCAACCTTCCAGACTCTAGCCAGATCGATCGTCGGTCAGCAAATCTCGGGGGCAGCTGCCTCAAGTGTATGGAATCGTATGAAAGAAGCTGAATTAGCTACAGAAGATGTTATCTCTGACCTTGAACCTGACGATATGATGCCCTTGGGATTATCTCGGAGAAAGGCAGAATACATTATAGGAATAGCCAAAGAAATCACTTCGGGGGATTTGGTTCTAGAATCACTACCTAAAATGAGCGGTGATGAAGTCCAAAAAAGATTAGTGAAAATTCGAGGGATCGGGGCCTGGACAGCCGACAATTACCGGCTTTTTGCCTTAGCAGACTTAGACGCTTGGCCAGTTGCAGATATAGCCTTGCAAGAAGGTATGAAGATACTGAAATCTCTTGACACAAGACCTGATGTGAAAATCATGGAATCTATGGGAGAACCTTGGAAACCTTTCAGAGGAGTCGGAGCACTCATCTTATGGCACATATACGGCTCTCACAAAAGAAAAGCTACCATAGCAGACATCTAGTTATTGGCTGGATTCAATGATATCTACAGGTGGATCGCCATGGCGAAACCGAAAACTCTGGTCTTTGGCAATAGCGGAGACTCTATCTTGGGCGGGTCTTTTCTACGTCTTCCCAGCATTATTATTGAAATGGCATGAATGGTTCCAGTGGGGCATCGCAGAATTATCAATTGGATTTACGCTAGCACTAATCGCCTCTGCCATAATCGGGATGATTGCAGGCCGCATTATCGATAGTGGAAACTCTCAAAAGCTGATGACTCTCAGTGTAATCATTGGAGCCTTACTACTCTCGTTACTCCCGATGGTTACAATGCTCTGGCAATTCTATTTAGTGTGGCTACTAATAGGGTGTTGTCTAGCTGGGTGTTTGTATGATCCATGCTTCTCGTACATTACCCGTACCTTTCAGGCAGACGCTAAAAACAGCATCATCATGATTACATTGATAGCAGGATTTGCTAGCACTATTTCGTATCCCTTATGCACCCTGATCACCGACCTATACGACTGGAAAACTACCATTTATCTACTGACTGTAATCCTTTGCTTTATTGCTGGGCCTTTATTTTGGTACGGCACATCCATAGAACCAGCAGGGTGGCACAGTTCAGATAAGGACAACAAAACCTCAGTGGCAAAAGTAGTCAAACCTGCATTGTACAGTCCAGTATTTTGGGGGTTATTAATGACTTTTGCTGCCTTCTCTTCAAATCAAGGAATGATTGTTAGTCAGATATTCCCACTCCTAGAAAGCCGGGAAATTTCATCTGGAATGACCGTGTTCTTTGCTTCATGTATAGGGCCAATGCAAGTAGTCGCCCGACTAATCCTTTTCGCCACAGAAACGTTCGGCAACAGAGATATCCCAATTCTGGGGGTGTGTCTTGCAAGTTTGATATGTTTATGCCTATCCAGTCTTGCCTTAGCTGTGGGTGGAACATCTCTAATACTAGTTGTGTTATTTGTGATTTTCCAAGGTGGTCCATATGGATTATTTAGCATTGTCAGGCCAGTTATTACAGCCGAAATGCTAGGAAGAGTAAATTTTGGTTTGCTATCTTCAATGGTTATGATGGGAAGCTTATGGGGATCTGCGTTCGCTCCTGGAATAGCGGGTAGCATAGCGGATCGATGGAACTATGATACTGTGCTAATTACAACGTCCTCAATTGCAGCCTTTGGAGTGATAATTTTAATGGTCACTTCAACGCTTCAGAGAAAAAGTCCATTCAACCTTGGATGAACTTTTATTTACTCTTTACATTTACGGTCATTTGGGTAAATGATTAAAAGGTAACTCTATTAGGCTACAGCGATTTACAAGTCACTTTATTAATCACTCCCAAAGGTTTTTGATATACATTCATGACGGGGAAAATACCTGAAAAATTTGTCATTCACTGGTTCAGACAAGACCTTCGTCTAAATGACAATCCGTCCCTATTTACAGCAAGTAAAAAAGGAAAAGTCTTTCCTCTGTATATATTAGATGATGTTAATTCACATGATCAGTCTATGGGGGCTGCTAGTCGTATTTGGCTCCACCATTCACTCATATCTCTTTCCAAAAGCTTGAACGGTAATTTGTCCTTCTACAAAGGAAATGCTTTATCGATTTTGAAGAACTTATGCATTTCGCACGAAATCAGTGAAGTTCATTGGAATCAATGCTATGAACCATGGCGCCGAAAGCGAGATGAAAAAATTAGGAAAGAACTAGGCAATATTGGTGTCAGCACAAGTACCTACAACGGCTCCCTTCTATGGAATCCTGACAGTATACGCAAAGAAGATGGAACTCCGTATAAAGTTTTTACACCTTTTTACCGGAAAGGTTGTCTGCAATCAGAACCTCCGCCGGATCCTTTACCCGTGCCAGAAGAAGTTAAATACGATAAAGATTCTACAAGCTCGCTGGGTATTGATGATTTAAATCTGCTGCCTAAAGTGCCCTGGGATAAAAAGATTTTTTCCTCCTGGGGGATTGGGGAACGATCAGCTCATAAAAATCTAACAGAATTTCTAACAAAAGGAATAAAATATTACAAAAAAGGCCGTGACGATCCGTCAGGCCTTAATGTTTCTAAGCTATCTCCCTATCTGCATTTTGGGGAGATATCACCTCGACAAATTTGGAAATCAGTAAACCAAATTCCCTCTGATGTGAATGCGGATCATTTCTGTAGTGAACTGGGCTGGAGGGAATTTTCCTATAGTCAGCTGTACTTCAATCCACAATTGCCACAAGAAAATTTGCAAACGAAGTTTGATCGTTTCCCATGGAAAAACGATGAGGGAAAACTTTCAGCTTGGCAAAAAGGATTAACAGGGATACCCATGGTAGATGCAGGGATGAGGGAATTGTGGCAAACCGGGTATATGCATAACAGAGTCAGGATGATAACAGGATCATTTTTAGTAAAAAATTTGCTTTTACATTGGCATTATGGGAGAGATTGGTTCTGGGATTGTCTTGTTGACGCCGATTTAGCAAACAACAGTGCCGGATGGCAATGGATAGCGGGATGTGGCGCTGATGCAGCCCCTTACTTTCGTATTTTCAACCCGATCACACAGGGTCAAAAGTTCGATCCCGAAGGGAAATATGTGCGGCGATTCGTACCAGAATTGGCTAATCTACCTACTAAATATTTATTCAATCCTTGGGAAGCACCAACAGAAATACTTGAAGCAGCAAATGTAATAATTGGCGGCAATTACCCTGAACCTATAGTTGATCTAAAAACATCTAGACTCGAAGCACTAGAGGCATTTAATTCCCTAAAACTTTGATTCTTTTAGCTTGTAAACCGCTATATTAGATCAAAGAAAAATTCTAAAGGTTTTCGTCAACATTATATATTTTAAGAGCGTTATCCCTAAACATTAATGCTCTCTCTGTTTCCGAATAGTCTTTGGAAAATATTTTAAATGCATTGTATAAAACGTTATATGAATAGGAGACTTTGTCCACAGGGAAATTACTCTCGAACATTCCTCTCTCTGGACCAAATTGTTCAATGCAATAACTCAAAAGAGGGGCCATCTGTGCTGCAAGTTCTTCTGAACCAATAGGCTTCTCCCTACGATGCCAATCAAATCCAGTCCTAGGCATCCCTATTCCGCCCAGTTTTACAACCACGTTAGAGCATTCTGACAAATCTTTAATACTGGATCTCCAATTCTCCAAAACCTCATCTCTACGGGATTCATAGGGACCGTCTAACACAAGCCCACCTACATGGTTAAGAATTATTTTCAAATCAGGTACATTCTTGGCAAGGTCAACTAATTCACTCAGCTGATGGGAATACATCCAAGCTTCAAACGTAAAGCCCATATCAGCCAATACCTTTGCACCATCTTGAAAGTCAGTACTAAGCATTTGGGATTCAATCTTATGAAGCGCAGTATTTTCGATTTCAGGATGCGGGTCCCATGTGACGGAATGTCTTATCCCTCTAAACCGGTTAGGGCTGGCCTGTTGCAAGGCTTCCAACACTTCCCTCACCGCGGAGCCCAAATTTAGGTTCGCGTGGCCTACTATGGCAGCTGCAGCTCTACTGCTTCCATATACCCCGCTGGCACTAGCCGCTGCAAGGCCCTGAACAAACTCAACTTCCCCTATAGGTTTCATATGATCAGGCGCATTTTCTCTGTACATTGAACGTGCCTCAATGAATACTGTTGAGGTTACGTTATGGCCACTAGTTATATCATCGACCAGTTCTGGCAAAAGATATTCTTGATAGGGAATTCTTTCCAATCTATGATCCCAAAAGTGATGATGCGGATCACATATAGGTAGATCAGGTTCCAAAGTTTCCTCAATTGTTAGATCGAGCCAGTCATTTCCACCAAAGGGCATTTTCACAACTCCACATATTTTTGATTGAGATCATCTGGGCCAAATATACATGATTAAATGAATCTTGTGGCAAAAGGTCTTCCTGTTTGTTCTTAATTCAGATAAATGGAACTTATAATGGCAGAGTCTGAAAATTAGTTGCTCCAAGGACCTCAAATGAATACAAAAGAATGGTTTAAAGGAAATCTTCACACACACACAAACAAATCAGATGGAGATGAAACTCCAGAAAAAGTTTGCGAGTGGTTTGAAAATCACAGCTATGATTTTCTAGTATTGAGTGATCATAATCATCTAACTTTGCTTGACTATCAGGACACCGGTAAATCAAATCTTCTAATGATTCCGGGAGAAGAAGTGACCGCTTTTGCATCCTCCAATATGGCACCGGTTCACATAGGGGCAATAGGAATAGATAAATTAGTAAGTCCTGTTGTGTGCGAGGATGTGATTTCCACTTTGCAAATGAATATAGATAATATTTTAGAAGCCGGAGGATTAGCCTGTATTAATCACCCTAATTTCAAATGGGCATTCGACCATCGCGAAATGATGGCTACCAGTGGGGCAGTAATGTTTGAAGTCTATAACGCAAGCCGAGGCTGCAACAATATGGGCGGGACAGGGAAATTTTCCACGTCAGAAATGTGGGATTACATGTTAAGTAATAAAAAGATCATTTATGGTGCAGCAACGGACGATTCACATGACTATCAAGATTTCGCCCCAGATAAACATAATCCTGGTAGAGGCTGGATAATGGTGCGTTCTGAATCAGATGATCAAGATTCATTAATAAAAAATATGGGAACAGGAAATTTCTATTCTTCAACCGGAGTTTATTTAGATGACATGGACATTTCAAATAAACACATTGAATTTTCAATAACTCAAATTGACGATTTCGTCTTCCACACTAAATTAATTGGCAAAAATGGAAGACTCTTAAAGGAAGCATCGACAAACAAGGTGAGATATGAATTTGAAGGTGATGAAGAATATGTTCGTGCAGAGATAATGGATTCTGATGGGGCTTTCGCATGGACCCAGCCTGTTTTTATCTCATGAAATACATGGCTTGTAAAACAAATTACAAGCCATGCAAAACGATATCCTAACTCTGAATTCTATGAACAATTTTACCTACAGACCGCCAAGGCGACTGACTTAAAAGATCCAACACGCCGGCACTACGCAACTCATCAAGAGCGATCTTCCGAGCATCTTCCATCTCTTGTAGAGTCGTTGCCATATTGGTCACGCGAATCAATCCAGCGTTTCCTGCAATTGGCCTACTAACCATAGGCTTTACTTTGGAACCTGCTTTTTCACGAACCTCCAAAAGAGCGGCGAGCAAATCATTTCTACTCCCAAGCTTGGCATTGAAAAACGTCCGGGATATTAGATTAGGTTGGTAACCGTCGGGCCTTTCTATTGGACCACTTAAATTTTCGGAAAGTACATACGAACTTCGATGACACAATGCATCAATTGCTGCCAATCTATTCTGAACATTATCGTCGTTAAAAGATGCGTCCATCATGGCATCAACTTCATCCAAATTTTGAAATCCACCTATCAAACTAACAAATGCGGCCCCATTTTGAGTCGGGTTTGGCACCGAAATGGGTACAGTTAGATTACCTGGCCTCCCCGTTGCATCTAGGGATGCTTTCACAGCTGCTAAAACTTCTGGCCCCTTGCCCGGTAATGGGGTTCTGATGAAATTTATAAAATACTGCATAAAATATATTCTCCGTTTTTTATATTGATCTAGTTAGCTACATAAACCATACGTGCTGTATGCCTAACATA
>RQOP01000099.1 GCA_008373095.1 SAR202 cluster bacterium
TACACAGATATTCATCTTTATGCCTACACCACTACTCATATATTCACATAATTTATCTTTTCTAATCTAATTTACAGAAATTACAGTTTTATTTTCCTGTTAACCATGTTTCGGTTCTTCCAAGTGGCGAACCTAAAAATGTTGGACAACAATGAATGAAATGCGATCAAAATCATAAATATGACTGTGAAATGGATAAATGGAATGATTAGGCTGCTGTGCGAAAATTTTTTACAGGAAACGAGATAAGACCCGATTAGAAATAGGGTGCTGGACAAAGAAAGAAAGAATGCATATCCAAAATAATCTTTTTCAGTCAGGCCCAAATATAAATACAACACAGGCACAAAAAACAATACGATCAGACCAATGGATATAAGGGCCACTAAACTAAAGCTGTAATTAAGTGCAGGCGCCAAACTTCGTGAAACACCTTTTACTGACTCCCACAACCCACTATAAGGAAGAGCCGTGACCATATGAGTCCCATCCTTGAGTGTCCAATAAAGACCGGCTTTCTTAATCAACCTACCCAACCCAAAATCATCCACAGCTATGTCTTTTATTTTTTCATGCCCACCAATAGCAAGATAGGATTTGTTCTTGAACAACATAAACTGTCCGTAGCTTGCGGAAAGGTAGGATCTCTTCGACCAATGAGCTACTTGTAACGGCAGCCAAGCAAAAATTGCCCAATCAATAAAGCCATACAGACCTCTTTCAATAAAACTATTTGCACTTCGTAATGGAATCATAGTCAATAAATCTGATTCTTCTAACATCGCCTCATCGATTGCTGCCCTAATCGCATCCCGGTCTAAGACGGTATCTGCATCCATAAAAAGCCAATAATCCCCTCTAGCCTTTGATGATAATTGGTGACAGGCCCAGTGCTTTCCCAACCAACCTACGGGAGTGGGTACACCTTCGATTAGTTGGATTGACAAGTCTGTATCCAAAAATTGATTTACTACCATAGCGGTGTCATCTTCTGATCTGTCATTTAATACAATGACATCATAATTAATGTAAGTTTGCTCTCTGAGACTTGAGAGAACTCGGCCTATATTTTCCTCTTCATTTCGTGCGGGTATTAGAACAGTGACAGACAATTCCTTTTCAACAGAATGGACATCTTCGAAAATGAGGGCTGGCTTTTTGAGATATATGAAATTCCATATAGCAACAACAAATGGAACAAGTGAAAACAATCCAACTACCAAAATCATTATGGAGTCAATTCCCATCAATCCTATGTCCTGACCCAGCTTCTAAAAACGAAACCTTTCTGATATTCAGTTCTATGTTTGAAGATTACCAACATCAGATTCAATACCCCAAATAATGCCAGGGATCGAGTTCCAAAAATGGCAAATATGACTATAAATCCAATAAGGCAAATCGTCACCGTCAATGCATGGTTCTTCTGGGTAAGATGCATTAACCCTAAAATTATCAACGCCACGGGGAATGCCACTCCGGAAGTAAGAGCTATCCATGACCCCCAACTTGGAGCTAAAGCTTTACCTCCCTTTAATCTAAGGACTGGAGAATAGGCATGCCCAACTATTGGGGCCATAGAAATTAAGGCCAGTGACAAGGGATACGTCTGGTCTGAAGATGAAATATAGTAATTAATTGCCACCCAGACGGGTATCAACGCTTTGCATATATCCAATGTCATCGATATAGACCCAACTACCCATCCTGAAAGTATCCATGCGTTCGTGGCCCCTGGATTCCCATCCCCGGTACTCCTTACATCCATACCTGAAAAAGCCTTAACACAGATAAGGGACCAAGGAACAGAACCACTGATAAATCCGATGAAGGTCCACACTAGAATGTCATACAGAGATAAGCCAGCGTTCATTTAACCCTCGAAAACATAGAATATCCCGGTAGGCTATCACATACTCAAGCACATCTTGTACCCAAATCGTAGTCGAAGGACTTTTGTTGTTATAGTTTTCCTGTGTATCCTACATTTGCGATTTAAATGAAGGGTCAATCAAAAAAATTAAGTATTGTCTCTTCAAATGAGTAAATAATCAGGGAAATTTATGAAAACTATGATCCAATTTTTTCCGTTCAAAATAAAACGGCGATAATAACTGGAGCTTCTTCAGGTTTGGGTGTCACCTTTGCTGAAATACTTGCAACGAGAGGAGCCAATGTCGTGCTTTCAGGAAGAAGAATCGAAAAACTTAACGATCTAAAGGACTCTTTCGATTCAAATCATTTATCTTCGCATGTCGTTCAATGTGATGTAACTGATTCCGCTCAAGTAGCGACTATGTTCTCCAAGGCTGAGGAAGTTTTTGGTCGTGTAGACATATTGGTCAACAATGCCGGTCAAATAGCAGAAGCGGGTTCTGTCCCAGAAAATATCACTGACGCCATGTTCGAACAAACAGTCAAAGTAAATTTAATGGGTTTATGGTATTGCTGCAAAGAAGCAGGTAACCGAATGCTAAATGACGGAAAAGGGGGCTCAATAATAAATTTGTCCTCGGTGGCTGGGTTGAATGGTATGCGCGGTATGCCAGCAGCATATCAAGCTACTAAAGGAGCGGTCACCAATCTCACAAAAAGTTTAGCCGCTAATTGGGCAGACAGAGGAGTTAGAGTAAACGCGATTGCACCCGGTTGGTTCCCGAGCGAAATGACCGGATCATGGGTCCGCCCAGGCATGTTTCTTGATCATATAAGCGCTAATTCACCTATGGGAAGAATAGGAAAACCAGAAGAACTATCAGGGGCATTGCTACTTCTCGCCTCAGATGCATCCAGTTTCATAAATGGGGAAATAATTTCTGTGGATGGAGGTGTTAACGCATCCACTGGCCTCCCATTTTTCACTGAAGAAATGTTCAAAATGATGGAAAAAGCCGTGCCCGGTGATTTAGCAAAAAGAGTGAAACCACCAGAAAATGAATAGTAGCGAAAATCCCCAATTAATTTTAGAAACTGTCGAAGAATGCTCTAAAAGATTTGTCAATGATATATCTCTAATAGAATCTTCAGATTGGGAAATTCCGAGTAAATGTCACCAATGGGCCATAAAAGACATCTATTCTCATACACTGGCCATTAACGGTTTCTTCTTAAATTCAATATCAAGAGCTATCCAAGGTGACGGCAATCCATCTGAGGGGATGCCAAACCCCGGCACCGGAAATGCACGAAGTATGGCAGAAGGCATTGCTTCTCGGGCAATACAAATTTCTGAGACGGGTTTCCCGACAATATCGCAACTGGTTGACACCGTTAAAAGTATGGAATCAAACCTTATAACACTGTTCCAAAATATTGAATCAGCAAATTGGCACTCACTCGCTTACCATCCAGCAGGAAAGTTTTCTCCTTATTTATTACTGAAAATGAAACTAATGGAACTAGTAATACACTACTGGGATATATTCTCACCACTAGATCCGATGTACCAAATCCCCGAGAAAGAAGCCAAACTTCTATGTGAGATTTGGAAGGACCCCAACATAACCAATTGGTTTTACACTCAAGATGAAAAGCAAATTGAGCCAATCACTCTTGATTTTTGTTTTGAAGATCAGCAAGGCTTGAGAATTCAGACTTGGCGAGGTTCATTAAATATATTTGACCGACCCTTATCCAAAAATACTGATGAGATCACCACAATTGAAACAACTTATCGAGATTTCGCACTACTAATAACCGCGAGAAAAAACATTTATGAGGCTGCGGATAGCAATTTAATAGCGGTATCGGGAGACAAATCAAAAATAAGTGATTTTCACAATTGGTTCAGAGGATCTTAAATTAAATAGGATAATTTATGCTGAATAGGAAACCAGTGCGTCTTTGTTTGGTTCTGGTAAGACGGATTTAGGAATCTTGCAAATCATGGTGTAGGCAGGATCATACACATTCCCAACATCATATTGCACATACATACCTAACAAAATATTGGCATCTGGCAGCGACAAATCGTAATCATCAACCAGCCACCTCAACATTTCCGAACTACAATGTTGTAAAGCCTCATCTAGAGGTCTTACATTACCCGCAGTAAAGATAAAATCTTTATTTTGGCCTCTTGGCCAAAAAATCTCTTTTTGAGGAATGACGCTAAGGGTGAAAGTCACATCCATTGATATCTCAATGCCTGTACCCAATATTTCCCCATCAGATTGCCAAGCATGGCCATCACCAATATGAAACAGGGCTCCTTCAACAAAAACAGGCAGATAGGCAGTTACGCCTGGTTCAAAACCCCTGTAATCCATGTTTCCCCCATGGGGTCCAGAAGTCGCAGTTGAAATTGCCTGCCCACGATCAGGTGCAACTCCAAAACATCCGATCATAGGTCTAATTGGTACAGAGAGATTTTTCAATCCTTCAGAGGGATCTTTGATTGTTGCTGTATTAGACCCAAAATCCAAAGAGAAATTGAAGATATCATGGTTCTCTACCCCGGAATCATGTCCGGGTTCTAGCACATTGGCGGCAATTCTCGGTCTACAAAAACCATGGTCTCTATTAGGCCAAATTTTGGAAAACTGTACCGCTAAAACATCACCAGGTGTAGCTCCATCTACGTGAATCGGACCCGTCTGAGGATTACCTCTACCTGAAACAGACACTCCATTCCTATCAAATCCACCAGCATCGACAGTACTCGTCTCAACAGTGTCGCCGCTTTCTATACGCAATGCCGGAGGGTGAGAGCCGATCGACAAATAGAATTTATCTGGTTCAAACAAATGAATCATTAGACACCATCAACAATAATGAAATAGCCTGTCGTATTATCTGTACGACCAGAAACAATAGCTTGATATTGCTCACTCTCTTCCCAAGCTATGGCTGAGTCCCTGTCAGGGAACTCCAAAATTGCGTCAATATCGCCCAATTTTTCACCCTCCCTGTAAGAAACCTCGCCGCCTCGAGCCAAGAATTGACCTCCAAAGGCTTTGACAGTTTCCTCAACCTTGGAAGCATATTCGGAAACAAATTTTTCGATGTTAGTCAACGTAAGATGCGCCACAACGTATGCTTTTGGCATTTACTTACTCCTTTTGATTTCCATATATAGTGCCCGATGTGAGCGAGCATTCACAAGTATTGTTAGGCAGAGGAACGCAGGAGTCAATAAGACATAATACACGGTCGGCCTTATAAAGAATCTGGGGTGAAGGGAAATAGTACATTGCTCTGAAGCATGGATTTGGGTGGTGGTGGAGCTGAGGAGGCTCGAACTCCTGACCCCCTGCTTGCAAAGCAGGTGCTC
>RQOP01000100.1 GCA_008373095.1 SAR202 cluster bacterium
CGTTTTCAGGATAGGAAAGGCCAGCTAGCACTGCAGAAGTAAAAAACGCCAGGGTGGATTGAATTCGATCCACCCATGTCGTTTGGCTTGAAACAATTACCTTCCGTCAGGTTGGTGGATGCCCCGTTTTTGCGGGGTTTTTTTATTGCTTTTAATTTCGGGATGTTTTGTCTATTCTCTATATTGTGATTTTTTAAACCAATTATGAAAATTTGGAAATAGCTAATGGGTTTTAAATGTGGAATCGTTGGGTTGCCTAATGTTGGAAAGTCGACCCTTTTTAATGCATTGACCAAAACAGCTATGGCCCAAGCAGAAAATTATCCGTTTTGCACTATAGAACCTAATGTGGGGGAGGTAGCAATACCAGATCCAAGACTGTATGAACTAGCAAAAATAGCAAAATCTGAAAATATTGTTCCTACCAGGATGACATTTGTTGACATTGCAGGATTGGTAAAAGGGGCATCTAAAGGCGAAGGATTGGGAAACCAGTTTCTTGCCAATATTCGTGAGATGGACGCAATCGCATATGTTTTGCGATGCTTTGACGACTCAGACATAGTTCATGTGGAAGGCAAAATTGATCCACTTTCTGATTTTGAAACAGTCGAAACAGAACTCATGTTGGCAGATCTGGAGACATTAGAAAAACGACAGCCGAGTTTGTCTAAAAAGGCTAAAAGTGGTGACAAAGAGTCAGCGGAATTACTTACCGTGGTGGAGAAAGCATTGGCTCTTTTGCAGGACGGTAAGCCAGTGCGGGAGATCAAGATTAAGGACGATGAGGAGACTTTGTTAAAAGGTCTTCAACTATTAACATCCAAACCTGTTCTCTACGTATGTAATGTTAACGAGTCCGATGCTGCCAAAGGAAACCATTATTCTGATTCGGTTTTCGATATGGCTAAAAAAGATGGAGCTGGGGCCGTTTTAATTTCGGCCAAAATAGAATCTGAACTCTCACAACTCGAAGACGATGATCAAAGAGAGTTTTTGGAGGAGCTCGGCTTGAAACAACCGGGTCTCATTAGGATGATATATGAGGGCTACGATTTACTGGATTTAATGACCTATTTTACAGCTGGGCCGAAGGAATCTAGAGCATGGACCGTGCCTTCTAATTCTTTGGCACCTAGAGCCTCCCGAGCAATTCATACCGATTTTGAAAAAGGATTTATTAGGGCGGAAGTAATTTCTTTCTCGGATTATGTTGAGTGTAATGGAGAGCAAGGGGCAAAGGAGGCCGGTAAGTTGAGAATAGAAGGAAAGGATTACCGAGTCCGAGATGGGGATGTTATTTTATTTCGGTTTAATGTGTAAAGATTAATCCCATTTGGTAGTTTCAGACGGACAAATGTCTTACGGCTTCTTCGTCTATTATTACGCCTAGTCCTTCCCCCTGAGGGACTTCTAATCTCCCATCCTTCATTTGAAAAATGTGTGGGCTTATATTGTCCCTTATTGCACTCGGGGTCCTGTCGTATTCCATTACGCTTTCTTGTACGAATGGTTCAGGGTTACCGCTTGGCGGACAAGGTGGGATGGTGGAAGCAACGTGAAGACTCGCTGCTATCATAATTGGGGACCCCCAGACATGTGGGTTTACCTGTATACCCATTGTATTGGCAGTCATTGCGACGTTTCTCATTTCTGAAATCCCTCCCACGTTGATCACATCGGGTTGGACTATGTCGTAAGCTCTTTTCGATAAGAATTGTTGAAATTCATACCGGGTTCGCAGATTCTCACCACCTGCTATAGCCATAGGCAGCGAATTTTTTACTAGTAGATACCCTTCTATATCCTGTGCATTGACTGGTTCTTCAAACCAAACAAGATCCAAATCCGATAATTTCTGGCCTATCTTTATTGCGGAAGATGCATTGTATGCCTGGTTGGCATCGACCATTAATTTAATATCAGGTCCTATCGCGTCTCTTATAGCTTTAACTCTTTTTACGTCTTCGTCGATACTGAGGCCACCGATTTTTGTTTTCATACCCATGAAACCTGACTCTACATAGCCCCTTGCTTCATCCAATAAGCGAGATGGGAACTCACCTTCGGTGTAATATAAACCAGTTGCGTAGACGGGAACGCTATCCCTTATCCTGCCTCCTAGAAGATCACACACGGGCACGCCCAAAGCTTTCCCTGCTATGTCCCACAAGGCGGTATCCACAGCACTTATGGCGGATCCACCGAACCCAACAGCTAAATTGGCGTTATATATCGAGTGAAACATTTTTTGCCATATTGCTAATCGGTTAGTCGGATCATCACCTTTCAGTAATGGGGCGAAGATTTCATTCACTACCGCGGCTGCCGGTCCCCCGCATCCCTCTCCCCATCCAATTATTCCTTCATCGGTAGTTATTTTTACGAGTCCTACGGATCTACTTGTGATGGTATCTTGAGACCACCCAAATGGGATTTCTAATGGCGCTTCAAGTTGAAAGGTTTCAAAACTTGTTATTTTCACAGATTTCTCCTGATACAGATCTTAAATCAAAAAACTGATGATCTTTTCAATAACGATTTGTTAAATAAGATAAATATATTCAATCTTTATCATATTCGTATATTTTTAATTCTTGAAGTGTTCAAATGGGAATGTAGAATGTATGACAAGTAATTCATGTCGAACAATTCAAGAATAAATACGAAAAACATCCGGAATTTGCATACATTTGATTCCTTCAAGAATGGTAATTACCGTCTTTTGTGGGGAACCAACATTTGTATGTATGTTTCCAGATGGATGCAGATGACTACTTTGTCGTGGTTTGTTCTTGATCAAACTGGATCTCCGTTTTCGGTCGGGTTGGTGGGTTTTTTTGGTATGGTTCCGTTTTTATTTCTCGGTATTTTTGGTGGGTTCCTAGCTGATAAATTGGACCGCAAAAAACTGATAGTCGTGACACAATTTTTGAATCTGGTGGCCGCTGTAATAATGTCTTTATTGCTGTTATACGGGTCAGTGGAATATTGGTACGCGTACATTGCAATCATAGTTCCTGGATTGGGTTGGTCTTTGGATATGCCCTCCAGGAGATCTTTGATAATGGACATGATGGGTTCAAGGGGTATAACAAATGGTGTAGCTCTAGATTCTGTAGGAATGCATGTCAGCAAAATGGTAGGACCTGCAGTGGCCGGAGCGATGATAGCGTTCGTTGGGGTTGACGGGTCTTATGTGGTATTGACTTCTTTCATGACTGTAGGGTGCTTGTTAATTTTGAAAGTATCTCAGTCGAAAAATAGAATTGATGTCTCCACAGAGATAGAAGATCAGAAAGGATTATCTCAAATATATTCAAATCTAGTTGACGGATTTAAGTATGTTTTCACCAGTCAGACTATTTCTGCAGTCATCGTAATCACCATATTTATGAATCTTCTTCTTTTCCCTTACATGCAGATGGTTACGGTAGTTTCTAAAGAGGTGCTTAATGTAGGACCTCTATTGATGGGAATATTAATGGCCAGTGATGGTATGGGAGCTTTAATTGGTTCTATTGGAATAGCCTCCCAGGATAGGATGAAATATCACGGAAGGATATATCTTTACGGGTCCCTTTTGTCGTTAGGGGCTTTATTCGTTTTTTCGAGTTCAAGTATCTACTTCATATCGCTGGTACTGCTTTTGTTTTTAGGAATCGGCACCTCAGGATTTGGAACTATGCAGTCCACGATTGTGTTATTGGTATCGAAGCCTGAACTCCGAGGCAGGGCCTTGGGGGTAGTGACAATAGCTATAGGGGCAGGGCCAATAGGATCATTAATAATTGGTGCTGTTTCGGAATGGATTGGCTCATCAAGTGCCTTGATGATAAATTCTGTTTTGGGATTTATTTTGGTGGCTGCTTCGGGGTTCCTGATGCCGTCAATAAGGGGACAAATCCTACCTGCTACAGTGTCAAATCAGCCCACTCGGTCTGGTTCTGTCACGAAGGTTTGACGAAATCGGTGCAAGGTGTGCTCGGGCTGTACTGGTGCTACGGGCAGGTAGGGTTCATCCTGGATTTTAGCGACTATGAACCACGGACCTTCCTCACTGAGCGCCTGCATTAAGACCGAATCTAATTCTTCTTCATCAGATACAGTAAATGATTTTTCTAAGCCATTAGATTTGGCCACCATTTCCAAATCCGTTCCAAATGCAGTGTGACTTTTTTGGTGACCCGTTTGAGCCCATTGCTCATTGTCCCAGACAACCACGATTAAATTTGATGGAGCTTCCCGTCCAATCGTTGCTATGGTTCCCAAATTCATTAATATTGAACCATCTCCGTCTAAAGAAATGACTTTTTCGTCGCATGACAGGGCCATTCCCAAGGCAATTGAAGAGCACAAACCCATGGAGCCGTACGTATAAAAATTCCGGTCTCTGTCAGAGGCATGCCATAACTCATCGGATGTTGGTCCCAAATTAGAAACAACTGGCTCCTGATCTAAGTGGCTGAGTATTCTTTTTGTAGCTGAATATCTAAACATTTTTCCCTCCGTGAAGTAGAGGTGTCATGCATAAGGCCAAAGGTTCTCTCGATGCATAGCACAGCTTCAACGCACCTTTGATTTTCTCTTCAAGTCTATCTTCGCTATCGATTGTATAGTGAGGAACTCCAAGAACATCCAAAATTGGTCTGGTTGATCTGCCCATGGTCACTTGGGCTATGTTGAACTCACCGTGTTCTCCTCTAAGGTTTATGAAAATAGGGATGGGTATGCGGCTCGGTATTGCCAGGCCTGCAATTGCATTAATTGAATTTCCAAACCCACTGGATTGCATGAATACCGCTGCATTTCTCCCAGCTGCGTAGGCCCCGGCTGCGATCCCTAAAGCTTCTTCTTCTCGAGTTGCTGATACCAAATGGAAATATTCATCCGCATCTACCAGTTTGGTAACTTGGTGAATGCTTGAGTCCGGTACATAGGCGATCAAGCTAATTTCATTTTCTTTCAGTGCATCAACTATTGTTTGCGCCCAAGTCATATTAAATTCCCATCACGTGATATCCGGTGTCGACATGAACTACCTCCCCGGTTACCCCGCTGGACATTTCACTGCAAAGATATAAGGCGGTTGATGCCACTTCATCGTGAGTTATGTTTCTCTGAAGAGGAGCTCGTTCCAAATGAGCCTTTTTCATATCTCGATAACCACTTATAACCCTGGAAGATAAAGTATCTAATGGGCCTGCAGAAATCGCGTTTACTCTTATGCCGTCTGGTCCTAAATCATTAGCTAGTTGTCTGACTTCGTTTTCTAAGGCAGCCTTTGCTGTACTCATGACGTTGTAACCTGGAAACACTTTTTCAGCAGCCATAAATGACATAGTGATCATATTTCCACCTTCAGTCATAAGGGGAGATGCATGTCTCGCTATTGATACAAGTGAATAGGCACTGATATCTAAGGCGATTCTAAATCCCTCCCGATCAGTATCTACAAATCTGCCACCTAGATCTTCTTTTTGAGCAAAAGCAATTGAATGGACTACTATATCCACCTTGCCTGAATTAGATTCTATTTGAGAGAAGGCAGCTGCTACGTTATTGTCATCGCTAACGTCACACTCGATTGTGGTGACCTTGGGTAGTTGGGATGTAAGTTTCGCTACTGGTTCTTTTACTCGCTCATTTTGGTAGGCAGCAACCACCTCGGCTCCTGCGTCGGATAATATCTTGGCGATAGACCAAGCTATGCTTCTTTGATTAGCTATTCCAAAAACTACGGCTGTTTTACCGGTTAGATCAATTGTGTACATGAGGACCTCTGGTTCAAATGTTTTTCACTTCTACTGCTGAATTTTATGGTGTAGGGCATCGCCTCGGCAAGAACCTTGATTCTATCAGTTTAGCTTGTGTGACTCTTATTGCCTTGTTAGAATTTTGGCGCCCTGGGGATTCGTCTAGCGGTAGGACAACAGACTCTGAATCTGTAAGCATAGGTTCGATTCCTATATCCCCAGCCATAATTCCGACTCATGCCAGTTGCTCGAATCCTTATAATGTCTGTATGCCTAAAAAGGGATTTACGTCATACACAGTAGGCTGGTTGGCCACTTTTGCAAACTTGCTGGTGAAAAGTCCAGTTCAGCCGCTGCAAAATACTTTCGACTATGGTAGCAGGGCAACCGTCAGAGAATTCTGGCTTTTTTTTATTTTCTGGGTCAATCTTGTTCCGTTCCTTTTGAGCTATTACATTTCAGGGTTTTTCGGGATTGATTTATTCGACTATTACGTAGATGTAATAGTGATGATTCCATATATATCTTTAGCTGTAAGAAGGCTTCATGATGTGGGTTGGAGTGGCAAATGGGTTATCTTAACGGAAGGTTCTTGGTACTTGCTCATGGTAATTTCGGCGCTTTTTGTAACAGGTCTGGCTCAAGTATTACTTGAAACCTTTTTATTATTAAGCCACATAGTTATGGCGCTTGTTGTTTATGGTCGTAAAGGGCATCAAGGCCATAACCAATATGGAGAGCAGCCATACGATTATGTATAGGGTGAACCGTATTTATTTGTTGAATGCTACCAATCAGGAGGGATGGTTATTATGGGTTTAGAGTTCGTGAATCCGGAAAATGCGCCCCCTCCAGCGGCAAATTATAGTAATCTTGCCATAGTTCCTGCAGGATACCGCCTCTTAGTCATTGCCGGACAAATTGGTAATCTTGCGGATGGCAGTATAGTCGAAGGGTTGGAAGCTCAATACGAGCAAGCCATCTCCAATATAAATACCATCGTTGCTTCGGAAGGTGGAGATTCAAAAAACATAGCACGAATAACTGTATTCCTTGCGGAAAAGCCAACATCAAGAGATATGATTGGGGCGGCTATGGAAAAACATTTTCCAGGATGGCGGCCAGCTATGTCATGGATTTATGTATCTGAGTTATTTAGCCCAGATGTCAAGGTTGAAATTGAGGCTATTGCTGCTGTTCCCTAGATTCCGCACCCTATAATGGCTCCATTCATTATAGGAGTGGAAAATGGATTACCAGCTAGTATCAATTTTGGCCCAAACAGCCACAGGTGTTGCAACCCTTGCCGTCGCGGCGTTTCTAAGTTTCCAATTGAGATTGCAGAGAAAGGAATCAGTTGCATCGGCCCAATCAGAACTCACCAATGGACTGGCTGAAATAGGTAGAGATATCTACAAAGATAGTGAGCTTACAGATATTTATCTGCGGGGCATAGTGCAATACGAAATTTTATCTAAAGAAGATAAACATAGATTTAACATAATGCTTTGGTCATATTTTATGCAAATTCAACAATTGTGGGAAACTAATTATGAGGAAGACAAGGTAAGGTCGTACGCAAATATCATGCTCAATACGGGACAAGGGATAGTGTCATGGTGGGAGAATATGGGTCGTTTCGTTTACCCAGACGCATTTATCATTTATATCGATTCTCTGTTAGATACCAAATCAGAATAAACTAATCACGCTGTAGATATTGGTGTTGCATAGCTCCAACGCAGTCGAAAAAAGTTGTGCATAAACATTATTTCGCCACACTTCTGGCAACACTAGGGTAAAATATGAGAGTTCAACACCGCATGAATCATACTTGGCGCATTCGTCTAGCGGCCTAGGACACCGCCCTCTCAAGGCGGAGATCACGGGTTCGAATCCCGTATGCGCTACCACTCAATTGTTGAAGATAAAGATTGAACTCTGACAATTTTGAAAATAAGTGTCCTCTTTGCCTGTCTTATGACTCAAGACTGCTATTTGTCAGTACGAGGAAAAAATTAGAGCGTATATATTTCACATGTGGTTTCTGCGGATTGGTTTTTGTTCCAAGTATCTATCACCTGAGTTTAGAAGAGCAGAGGAGCCGATATCTTGAACACAATAATTCTCCCACCGATATTGGATATCGAGAATTTCTGAGCAAATTAAAAGATGAATTAATTCCGTATTTAAAACCCGGTCAGTTTGGTTTGGATTATGGAGCAGGCCCGGGCCCCACACTGTCTGCCATGCTGGAATCTGACGGCTTTAAGATGGAAGTTTTCGACCCCATATTTGATAACAAGCTTGAGAACTTAGAAAGGTCTTATGATTTTATTGTTTGTACTGAAACGGCAGAGCATTTTTTAAATCCAAATAAGGATTTCCAAATTTTGCATGATCTTGTAAGACCCGGAGGATTAATCGGAATTATGACATCGATTTTATATGATGAGATTAAATTTGAAGATTGGTACTATCGGCTCGATCCGACGCATATAAGTTTCTACCGACCACTAACGATGAAGTATGTCGCCGATAGATGGAATCTGAGATATTCTTCACCTGCGGAGAATGTATGCTTGTTTAAAAAACCCATAGGATAGATTTTTCAAAAAATGGCCACAGACCTTCCTTCTTTATTAGTCGATATAAAGCCTGGCATCATAGACCTCGGCTGGGGTCATCCTTCCCCAAGGTTGCATCCATTTGACGAGGTTAAAGAGGCCTCTTTAAAAATGTTTCAGAAGGGAGATAATTCACCTTTGCAGTATGGTGCTACTCAGGGGTTCGGACCATTCTTAGAGAGTCTGGCGACTTTTCTTTCACGGCAAGATGCATATTTATCAAATGTAGACCCACACAACTTGTTTCTTACGGCGGGTGCTTCACAGGGCCTGGATCTTGCGGCCACGTTATACGCTGATTCAGGGGATACTGTGCTAGTGGAGGAGCCTACTTATTTTGTAATCGAAAAAATTTTCAGAGAGCACTCTCTTAACATTGTAGGAATTCCCACAGATGAGAACGGGATAGACACTACTGCTCTGCAAGACCTT
Source organism: SAR202 cluster bacterium (assembly GCA_008373095.1). Lineage (GTDB taxonomy): Bacteria > Chloroflexota > Dehalococcoidia > Lucifugimonadales > UBA826 > UBA11996. The sequence continues at coordinate 8,816 of RQOP01000100.1, forward strand.
TTAAAAAACGGTCTTCGGCCAAAATTTTTGTACACTATTCCTACTTTTCAGAATCCGACTGGGTCATCAATCGATGAAACTAGAAGAAAGCATCTTGTTGATTTAGCTAATGAGTATGACTTTCAAATTTTCGCCGATGAGGTCTATCAACTCATAGGATTCGATAAAGACACTTCTATTCCAATGATGAGTTTCGACTACGGGGATAAAGTTATATCTTTCGGATCATTTTCTAAGATTTTGGCTCCGGGTTTGAGAACAGGGTGGATTCATTCATCGAAAAAGGTTATTGATAAATTCTCTGATGCTGCTTTGACTTTTAGTGGAGGTGGATTTAATCATTACGCTTCGGCGCTGATTAAAGAAGTAATAGATCTTGGACACCTTGATTCCAATGTATCGAACTTGAAGAAGGAGTACCTTTCAAGGGCTGTACAGATGGACAAAAGTCTTTCCGAGTATCTCGGTGGGGTAGTATCGTACTCATTTCCGAAAGGAGGATACTATTTTTGGCTAAAATTCCCTGAAGGATTCGATTCAGATGTATTTCTCAATTCAGCAGAAGCTAGCGGTGTGTCATACCGACCTGGGAATGCTTTTTCTGAATCTGGGAAATTCAGTCAATACCTGAGGCTAACGTATACTCTTTTTGAGGCAACTGAAATTGCAGAAGGTGTTAGGCGGTTGTCGATGGCTTATCGGGATATCTAATTTATTTTCTTCCAACCATTAGCGTCAGTTTTCCTGGTGAAAATATTTGGATTTATGATCTCTGCCAGAATTTCTACGCCATCTATTATTCTCGGACCCGGCCTACTGAAATAGGCAGATCCGTCAACCGCGTATATCTCTCCGTCATATTGTTTCCAAAAATCAGATTCTTTTAATAGGTCAAATTCCTCAATAGTTCTTGCGAGGTCAAACCCACAAACCATCAGAACAATTATTTCCGGTGAAGATTTTGATACTTCTTCCCAACTTACCTGCCTTGAGGGTTCTTCCCGTTTTCCTAAGGCGGGTGTGCCCCCAGCAATTTCAATCATCTCAGGGACCCAGTGCCCTCCGATAAATGGAGGGTCTAACCATTCCAAACCCAAAACCCTAGGGGTTTTAGGCGATTTAAGAGATTCAGACTTAACAAAATCTAGTCTTGAATGAGATTGATCAACTATTTCAGATGCCTTTGATTCAGTGTTTGTCTGTTTTCCGATTTGTAGTATCGAATCTAAGATTCCCGCCAAATTTGAAGGCTCAAAGGAGAGAATTTTTTGATCCCCACCTAAAGTTCTCACACTCTCTTCAACAAGAGTGTAAGAGACAGCACAAACTTCACAAAGCTCTTGAGTGAGTATCATGGTGGGATCAACTCTGCTCAATGCTTCGTTGTCGATAGCATAGATTCCAGACCCCTTATGTAATGCCTCTGAAATATGGGTGTTTATTTGACTGGAGGTACTGCCAGTATGGTCTATTAGACTTTTGGTAACGACTTGTACGTCAAGTATCTCCGAAGGGTAGTCGCATTCGTGAGTTATTCCTACCAGGTTTTTTTGCAGGCCAAGTTCACAGACAATTTCTGTGGTGCTTGGGAGTAAAGAGCATATTCGGATCTCTGCTTTCATAATGGTCTCACCTTATGAGCAATGAAATTTTGGGCTTAACATTTTTCTCTGCTTCGTTATACTACCACTGCAATTCACAATGGATTTATATGGTTTCGAAACAAAGACTTTAGTGGAGGGATACCTTGTCTGAAGATTTTTCTAAATACGTCACAGTTGAGCAAATTATCCAGAGAGCTAGGCAGAATTTAGCTCAAGGCCCTTGGGACTATCTTGCCGGAGCTTCAGAGTCTGAAACCACTATGAGAAGAAATAGATTGGCTTTTGACAAGGTTGCCTTCCGGCCAAGAGTATTGGTTGACGTTTCGAGTGTTGATGCTTCCACAACCTTTATTGGTCATAAAATACGTATACCTGTTTTACTTGCTCCTATCGGTTCCCTTCAAGTGTTCATACCGGAAGGTGGAGCTGCTGCCACGGCTGCAGCGGGAGAGTTTGGAACTATGCATGTGGTGAGTTCTGTGACTCAACCGTCTCTGGAAGAAACTTCCGCCACAACAGATTTCGCCAAGTCATATCAGCTGTATATACATGGAGACTGGGATTGGACCAAGGAAATGATTGCTAGGGCGAAGGCTGCTGATTACAAAGGCTTCTGCATTACTGTAGATACAGCGAATTACTCTCGCAGAGAGAGACCTATGTTAAGTAGATGGACACCCGTATCGAGAAGAAATCCTGTGGACCCAAAATGGCAGGCTTCTGTAACGTGGGAGAGTATCGATAAGATAAAAGAAGAGGCTGGGTTGCCATTTATGTTGAAAGGAATCGCTACTGCGGAGGATGCAAAAATAGCTATTGAGCATGGAGTTGATGTAATTTGGATTTCAAACCATGGCGGTAGGCAGCTGGATCACGGCCAAGGGACTATGGAGATGCTTCCAGAAATTGTCGAAGCCGTAGATGGTAAGGCAGAAATTGTTTTGGACGGTGGAGTTCAGCGAGGTTCTGACATTGTAAAGGCTGTTGCTATGGGAGCCACTTCTGTAGCAATTGGCAAAATGCAGGGTTGGGGTCTGGCGGCCGGTGGAGTGCCAGGTATGGTGAGGGTTCTGGAAATACTGGAAGAGGAAATTAAGATAGCTATGGGACTAATGGGCGTGACGACGATGGAACAACTGAATTCGAATTATGTTTGTCCTGCCGACCTTGTAACCATGCCACATGAAATGAGCTCATGGGTGAATAAACCAATAGACAGAATACCCTAGGTAATCAATTCACGCCTCTTTAAGAATATTCTTTAAGTTGTTCACGAATGCTCCTTTGGCTAGGACTGGATCACACCCGAGTGAACGGGCTAATTCCATAGAATTGGTATCTTCGTGTGGGCCATAGGCGATCATTTTTGGATTAAGATTCTGGTTTTCCTGAAAAAGTTGCAATGCCTTATGCCAAAAATCTTGGTCATACTCTAAATCAGCGACCACTATATCTATATTGCCTTCAGATATTAATTCCGTGAGTCGATCAAGATTGGAAGCTCTAACTATAGACACAGTAGAACCTGCGGCTTGCTGGATTCTTGGTAGGAACATTAGATTGTTAGATAACAAGAGTAATGTTGTCACTTTTTACCTTTCGTATTGACTGAATTGAGCGTATTTTAATACCAGTCAAATCATTTTATGCAAATAACCTATCAAATGAGGTGATTGGATATGTTGTTAAAAGTACAATCTGCTGATGAGCCAGGGTCTATATTAGGGGCGATTTTCAATCATTTTCCCGCCGACTCGGATGGAAAATGGAACATCCTAATCGGCGTCGAGGCATTCTTAGCAGTTTTAATTAGCTCAATTATTGCCATGTCTTTTTCTATACCGCAGGCAGGGCTGGCCTCAATAGCTTTGGCTTGCGCAGCCTTGGTTCCTCGAGTTAACCAGATTCAGAGGATAAATCGCGACAGAATATGGGAAGTAGGAATGAGCGGTTGGGAAGCGAACAGGAAAAGTATTATTTCTGTAACCATTCTATTTATAGGTATGCTTTTGGCCTACGCTGTAGTAGGACTTGTGTTGCCTCAAGCAACTCTTCAGGAGCAATACACTTTCATTTTGAACCGTGGTACTGCTTATACTAGTAGTGACTTATCCCCGGAAAGATTCGCTCACGGGATGACTTTTCTACGTATAAATACATATGTGTTGATAGTCTTTTTTATCTTTGCATTCATATACCGAGGATTAGGGACAAGCATGGCTCTAGGGTGGAATGCAGGTGTTTGGGCGATAACTCTAGTAACCGCAGTAAAAGTTAATATGGCTGCTTCTGCAAGCCCAGTATTGTTGGCCTTGATAGCAACTGTGGCCCTTAGTCCACATGTTTTGCTAGAAGCTTTGGCCTATCTTTGTGGATCTCTGGCGGCTATTTTCTTCTCCAGAGGGGTGACTTTATACAAACCTACTGATTCAAGGTTCTTCAAAGTTCTGAATGCTGTAATTGTTCTTGCCGTGATTGCATTTGGAATGGTTATCGTGGCTGCAGTAGTAGAGCACTTCTGGGCTCCTTTCATGCTGGGATTCCTATAAAAACTGTACTTCAATAAAGTATTCATAAATTGGGTGTTGTCCTGTTAGAATTAGCGGAACAACACGAAATAGTTGTTATTAAACAATTGATATCGGGGATATCCTATGAATAAGGTATTTGGTCCACTGCAGAATCTCTATTCCGACAGGAGTGGGATTACAGGTCTTGAAACAGCGATAATATTGATTGCTTTCATTGTTGTTGCTGCTGTATTTGCTTTTACTGTCATGACTACCGGATTATTCAGTACAGAAAAAGCTAAGACAACGGCTCAGGCAGGAATTACAGAGGCTAGTTCCACATTCGCGCCTAAAGGGGCGATTGTTGCTCAGGCGACGGGCTTAGGTACGAACAATGCGAGAGTTCAGACCTTGTTTGTGCAGCTGCAGCCGGCTACTGGCTCGGCCGGAGCTTCCATAAACCGCTCCGACTTAGCTTTTATATACGTGGATAAAAACCAAAGATACGCTACCGATGGAATCATCACAGATACATATGATGCGGGACCTCCCGTTGTATTGGATGAGACGAATCATGGAGTTATATCTGGGATAAACATAAGGAAAATCGTTGGTGATGCAGCACTTCCAAATCTTCTCCAAGAAGGGGAGGTAGCCGAAATAACAATATCCCTTAACGACAGCGCCGCACAAATTGCCGTAAATGCCCCTCAAATACCAAACGCTATTCCGCAAAAGTTCCGCCTAGCTTCTAACACTGAATTTTCCATAGAGATAATTCCAAGTACAGGAGGTTCTTTGATAATTTCTAGGAAGACACCTCCAGAATTAACCTCAACCATGAATCTACAATAACCTGATATACTCGGGCGATTATGGTGATATATGACCACTTCTAATTCACAACTGGAGCAAAGGATTCAAGCTCTTGAGGATGAGGTAAGTATTCTCAAAACTGAAATTCGCCAGATTTTGATAGATATGCGAGACACTTGGCTGCGAAAGTCTGATGTATTGGCTACATCCCAACATTTGGTTCAGCCGGTGGCATCGACACCTGTACCGTCACCATCTGCCGCCCCCACAGTATCTAATGGGGTCCCTAGAACCTACTTTGGCTCTGAGGCTGGATTAGATTTATCAACGGATCAAAATAACAAAGGTACTCTTAATGACCTTCTTGCCTGGATGGGGGAAGCCAAGGAAAAAGGTCTTACTGCCGCGAGGCTGTTTCCTATTCTTGAGGCATACGAGAATTCGGCGATGATAAGCCCGTTGATGTCGAAATTTATATTAAAAAATATGTCGATGTTGGATGAAATGTATTCAGGTAACGATCCTATGTCTCCAGCGGTTTATTCCCAAGTCATTTCCGATTTACACAAATTAGTTTGCATCTCTATAGAGGCCTCATAGACCTCTATAGCTTTTGATCGTTTGAGGTAAATAAGTGGATAAGGTTATCGTCACTGCTCTGCTGGTTATAGCAGGAGTTACTGCGGCAGGGTTGGTAATGACCACCCTGACTCCGATAGTTGGTAGTAGCAGCCAATCTGTTGTTCAGTCACAGCGAGATCTGTCTCAGCGGATTGAGACAGACGTGGAAATTACGGCTGTCCATGCTCCACCAAATACCCCTACCTCAGTCCGGGCATGGATAAAAAATGTTGGTAGCACGGAGATCAGCTTTTTGGACCAAGCTGATATTTATATTTCTTCAATAGATAAATCTAAATTTGTGGTTCTGTGTCACAACGATAATACCTGCCCCGGGAGTTGGGTAGCTAAGGAAAAAGACGGCACCGGTAAGACAGGCTACTGGACCGAGGGTGAAACGATTGAGATTGATGTGACTCTTAGTGATACTAATAAACTGGAATCAGCTGTTAAAACATATAATTTTGAATTCAACACTGCTAACGGAATCAAATCTGTATATCAGTTCCAGTACGGCCAATAGAGATTTACCAACACGGGCTGCTAATTTGATATGGGAACAAGTATCTCTGCACTACTCATAATTTCGGTACTTCTAACAGCTGTTGTGGTCATGTTTAAAGCCAACCAAATAGGAGCAGAACTTCTGGCGGTCGCTAACAAAAATGCTGCAGAGACAATCGCAGATAAAGTGAGTACAAAGATTGAGATTTCTAGCTCCCAGGATTTCAAGGCTAGTTACGAAGAAGTGACGGAGCATAACCCAAATGATGTAGAGGGATGTAAACGTATATATCCAGGGCTAGCCAGGACTGGGGATTTAACTGTTACCAATGAAATCGACTGTTATTGGTTTCTAGGACCGGCTGATGCTACAGCCAGATTGAAGTTGAACAAGATTA
>RQOP01000101.1 GCA_008373095.1 SAR202 cluster bacterium
TGATGCAGGTAATCACGACGTTGGATATCCGCGAGCGGTAGAGAGACCGGATGGAAATGTCGTTGTAGTTTATTACCACAACGATACCGCTGATAGCGAAAGATATATCGCTGCTACTATCTGGAAGCCGTAAATACCCAATAAAGTAATATAAAACGATGAAACATGTCACCGTTTATAGAAAGCCCGGGGAATACGCTGGCTGGCCCGCGAACTATGGCATGTGGAATTGGGGAAATGAGATAGTCACTGGGTTCACTTTGGGGTCCCATAGCTGTGAAGGTGGATTCCATTATCGAGATAAAGACAGGCCTTTTATTACAATGCAATCACGCAGTAGGGACGGGGGATTAACCTGGGAGACCCTAGAAGCTCCACTAAATGCACCAGGGGATGTTGCAATATGTGCTGATGAGCACATGAATATAGATCTTGGGCCAGTTCATCGTAGATCCAATCCTCCCAAAGCTTTTGATAGACACATAGATTTTTCTAAATCAGACTTTGCGATTCTTATGGGAAGAACCGGGATAAGGGGATCGTGTGAGTCATATTTCTATACAACCAACGATCGATGTAGAACTTGGCAGGGGCCCTATTCTTTTCCAATGTTTGATTTGGGGGGTATAGCGGCTAGGACGGACATAATTCCAGATGCAGTTGACGGAAAGAAATGTATGTTCTTTTTGACAGCTACTAAGGTCGACGGTGACCAGGGTAGGGTATTTTGTGTCGAAACTCGCGACGCTGGCCAAAGCTTCCAATTTGTATCCTGGTTACGGGAATTTCCTGAAGGTATCGAGAATATGCCTTCCAGCGTACGACTTCCTTCCGGACGTTTACTAACCGCTATAAGATGTCGATCTGAGATCGAAAGCAAAGGCTGGATAGATCTCATGTATTCGGATGATAATGGAACCAATTGGGGCTTACTGTCAAAACCTGTGACTGGAACGGGATCGGCTGGTAATCCTCCTGCGATGCTGTATCTTTCCGACGGGAGACTGTGCTTGATTTATGGATATAGAGATAAGGGTGCAGGGATTCGATATGTTATTAGCACAGATGATGGAAAAAGTTGGGATGAAGAAATAATAATTCGAGATGACGCGGGGAATCACGACATCGGATACCCAAGAGCGATAGAAAGACCGGATGGAAAAGTCGTTGTGGTTTATTACTACAACGATACCGCTGATAGTGAAAGATATATTGCTGCTACGATCTGGAAACCCTAACTGCTAAAACATCCTGTGAGGCATTAACGGCTCTTCTTTGGTCATAACTTCCAAGACTGCGGTGTTGCCTGATTTTACGGTTTCGACGCATCTTCTGATTGCTGGACCTACCTCATCCGGATTGTCCACCATTTCGTTATAGCTACCTAGTGCGTCGGCTATTTTCGTATAATCGCCAGTGGTGTATTTGGTTCCGTAAAGCTCATTTGCTGTCGGGAAATTATGAGGTCGGTAAATCCCCATGGCTGAATTATTTATGATTATGGTGAAGACAGGGATTTTTTCCCGTACGGCTGTCTCGATGTCGAGTCCAACCATTCCAAATCCGTAGTCTCCTATTAAATTGACCGCTACTTTGTTGGGCTCTGCCATACTCGCACCCATTGCGAGTCCAAGACTGTAGCCCAGCTGCGTTGATTTGCCCCAAGCTATAAACCCATTGGGGTTTACTGTGTTGTAGAAAGGCATTATTTGGTCTCTCGGACTACCCGAATCATGAGTGACGATAGTTTCTGCCGGATTAGTATTCTGCATTAATTCCCAGATGACCCGATAAGGGCTGATCGGAGTTTCATCCGACTGTAGGTGAGGCATCCATTCTTTAAACCAACTTTCTCTGACTGAGGCTATCTCATCTTCGAATTTGAATGATTCATTCCGGCTGCTTGATCCCAATAATTCTTTCACTTCTACTATCAGTTGCTCTAGTACCAGCTGAACGTCACCAAGCACCGCATGGTCTGGTGAATAATCTTTATTAATGTCATCAGAACTATTTGTAATCTGAACCAGAGTCTTTTTATCGAAGTCGTTCATCCCATAATGGATTCGTGTGAAACTCGTACCTACGCCGAAAATCATGTCTGCCTTATCTATAAAATGAACGACCATATCGGTCGTTGAACTACTACGGGTTCCAAGGGCCAGCTCGTGTGTTTCAGGGAAAGAGCTTTTGCCGGCCATGGATGACATGACTGGGACCCTGGTTAACTCTGCGAGTTCTAATAACTGTTTTGAGGCTTTGCCGTATAAAACTCCTTGGCCTGCCTGGATTACAGGTCTACTAGACCCCAGCAACATTTTAGCTGCAGTTTTTATATCTTGTGGGTCTCCAGCACTTTTCCTGTTTTCCACGTTTGTATAGCTAGTGTTCATCCCATCGGGTATTTCGTCGCTTAGGATATCGCTCGGAATTTCCAAAAGAACAGGCCCGGGCCGACCTAGTCTAAGTTGGCTGAAGGTTCGCCTCATCATGTCTGGAATACTTTCAGGCATTGCCACTTTGCCAGACCATTTGGTTACTGTTCGATATGTTTCACTTGGGCTGAAGGTCGGGTGAACACCGTGTCTAGCACGAGGGTTTGATGCAGGAAGAAGCAAAATTGGAACAGAGTCGGCATATGCAGTTGCGACACCAGCAAATGCATTTTCAGCACCAGGTCCTGCTTGCATTGCAAACACTCCGGTTTTATCCCCATTGGTGATCCTACTGTAGCCGTCTGCAAGGTTAACTCCTACTCTCTCCTGTCTGAATATGAGTGGTCTTATCCCTGCTTGGGCCCCTGCCTCCTCAAGTCGATTAAATGGGATTACTCCCATGAAATCTACCCCTTCGGCTTTAAGTATCTGGGCGACTAAATCTGCACCTATCATTTTGATGTCCTTTATCCAAACTTCGGAGGGATTTGGAATTGTCACTGGCAGGGGTGGCAGGGATCGAACCCACGACCTAAGGTTTTGGAGACCTTCGACCTTCGCTCTACCAACTGAGCTACACCCCTGTGTTCAGTGAATCCTGAGGCTAAAACTATATCAAATATTAACTACTTGTTAGTAATATTGTGAAATATGATCGAAATATAAAATCCCATTGCAATATATGATATTATTTAAAAGTAATAAAACTGAAAGGAGGAAAAATGGACCCGTTGTTACCCGTAATGAGTTTTTTGTCGTTAGGATTGGCTGGGATATTAGCTTTGCTTTATTTCGCCATGCCAAAGGAAAGCGACGCATTAGCTTTTTCGATGTCAGACCGACATTTGCAAAGCCGTTATATAGTCGGCCCTGAAATATTTTAGGGCACTCGAGTCAAATGGTGGTCGATGAAGGGAATAAATATTTGGACACCAATAAATATATTTATTAACAGTTCCCTGCATCGACTATTGCCATAGTGGCTTTAGCACTAGAATTCCTAGCTTGGATTCTGCCTTCACCGTCAACGGACCAAATAGATTTCTTTCTTTCGCTAGTGTTGTCAGCATATGGTTCATCTGTTACAACAAGCCAAACGTGCCGGATAGTGTCCCGGTTTGTCTTCATTTCAGATTGACTTAGCTCAGGAAAACAAGATGAAAGGAAAGCATACATGCGGTCTTTAGCTTCTTCTAAGTTTCGTATCACAGGACTGCACCCAGCGGCTGTTTCAGTAGGATCAGAAGAACCGACTTCGTCACTAGAGAGTGACAAAGCCGCCCAGACCTCTTCAGCCCGTTCATTAAGAGGTTTGATTGTTGCGTCTCTTTCTACACTCCAAACCCCATAATCATCCATTGAGTAACTTGGATCTGACACCACAACCCAATCACCTGTCTGCTGACTTTTTTGAGCAATTAGCATATTGACTGGAAGCTCAGGGTGGCATTTAGCCAATTGTGTCCATAAGGCAGTTGCAGCACCAACTTCATTTTGAACATCGGTAGCTGATGGTGACATAAATGAAGTATCACAATTTCCTTTAATGTAGCTATCCCACAGGCCGGCTTTACCATTGTGAGGTATAAGATCTCCCGATGGTTTGATGAGCCAGGTACCAAATTCTTGCGGGGAGTTGCTGGTTGGCTTGACTAGCCAATCCCCCTTTGTGGCTGTGTTTATTTCAAGATGGGCCACATCTATAGAAACGCATTTTGTCAAAAATACCCAGAGTTCCCTTCCGGCTTCAGTTTCATTAGATATGACAGGGGTGGGAACGGCAGTTGGTTGAATACTTGGGCTTGCACTTGCAAGGTTACTGCTTACTGAATTATCAGAGCCAGAAGATGAATCGCCTATGCATTCCCATTCACCAGTGCTGGAGTTAAAGGCTTTAGCGCAATCTGAGTCTGTCTCTCCATCGCCTCCGCCACATGAGATTAAGAGAAACATGCTAACTAAAAACAATGCTGGAAATAAACCGACTTTAGATTTATTTTGGATTCTTAAACTCACCAATTCATTGACCACCATGTGTAGTTAAGTTCGTGATATATTCCCGAAAAAATTATAGACCTATTTCTGAAATTAGTTAACTGAAATTATCAATGTTGAAGCCAAATAATAGTTTTGTCTGCCAATTATTGAAGATCCGAACAATCGGTGGTAAATCCACAATTAGTACATATTATTTTGCATTTCACAGCAACAGTGTCAGCACTGCATAAGATACAAATCTGCGGGCTATCAGACATAATCTTTTTCCTTGCAATCGACTAGCGAATTTATATCACCGGTTGAGGGGAACTGTAAGCCGAGTTCTGTAATCATCCTCTTGGGATAATTGACGACCATCTATCTAGCCTTACCGTTACCAATAAGGTCGAGCGGCCAACCCGGGTCAGGTTCGGAACCCTTATGACCCCTATTAGGCCTTGCTCCGGATGGGGTTTGCCTGGACCATGATTGTTACCAACCATGCGGTGAGCTCTTACCTCACCTTTTCACCCTTACTGCTATGCAGCGGTTTGTTTCTGTGGCACTTTCCGTCGGGTCACCCCGCCCCGCCGTTAACGGGCATCCTTCCGGAGGAGCTCGGACTTTCCTCCCGTGAGAAATTTCATCTCACCGGCGGCCGTCCGTCCACCTCAACCTCAGTGAAATTCTAGCATTGTATGAAACTTCCCATGTTTTTGAGAATGTAGGCTAACGCTATAAATGTATACGCACAGAACGATCTTTCACCGTGATAGAGTTCAAATATTCGTTTAAGAATGATTTTTTTTCTGCAAATTCTCTATTTTCCC
>RQOP01000102.1 GCA_008373095.1 SAR202 cluster bacterium
CCCCGGTTATTGGGCGAAACGGATCAAACTTGCAGGCTGTATTACCTTCTTCGAGTAATTGCTCAGCCACTGCGCCGGCATTTTCAGCTTTCCCGTCAGGGATTGGAGGCATATAGGCGTACGCTCTAAGTTTGTCCCAGCACTTGCCTCCTAGCATATTGTAGATTGGTTGATTAGTGGCTTTGCCGACTATGTCCCAGAGTGCCATCTCAATCCCAGAAATAACCATTCCGAAATGTAAGCTTGGTAACCGGTAATCATGCCTGCCTGCATACATGTCGTAGTATATTTTCTCAATGTTAAATGGGTCTTGGCCTATTACAAAAGCTTCGACTGTTTCATGTACCAACTGTATTTGTGACTTGAATGACTCCCATGTCATTTTTCCGGTAAAAGAACTTCCCGTAAGTTTTTCACCGATTCCGACGATCCCTTCATCTGTCGATAATTCTAAGATAAGAAAATACTTCCCACCTATGTACCATTCCTCAGTATTTCCCCCACCTCCGGATCGCACTCCGGGCTCATTTTCAATTACATAAGTTTTTACACCTGTGACTTTCATACGTACTCCAGTTTTTAGAAAATTCGCGATATTAATCGACTTTATATTGGGTCGGTTTTACTGTCAATTTTACCAATCCCAGTCGTTTACATAATCTTTGAATTTTTGACCTTTTGAGACAAGATGGCTTTTGGTACGTTCAATTATAATCACCAGAACGATTATGAATAACCCCGATATAATCCCTATGATCGCTCCATTGGTTTCTGAAAGGAGTGAAGTAGCCTGGTAAAAAATGTTGATTACAAAGGTTAATATCCCTGCTGCAAAAGAAATTTTGGATTTGGAAAAAATCCCCCAAATCGTTAGCATCATGCCTTCAAATCCACCTAGCAGTACAAAAACAAGTTCCATTCCGTTAGAAGTTATTATGGATTGTACAAAGGCCGACCCGCTCAGTACGATGACCCCAAGTACATTGGAGGCTAGAGCCAATTTGTGGTCCAGGATTTTTCTCCGGTTCTCCAAATACCCCAGGGCCAGTAAATATAATCCGGCAGGGATGGTGTAAAGCTGTATTTCAATCTGCGACAGATCTCGTTCTATTAATTGAACATACCAGCTAAAAAGAAGAGCCGCGGCGGCCAGATACCCTGATAATACATTCTTTTCTGTGATAGCTTTCCCGAGATATAGCAGTCCTAATATCGCAATTACTGAGGTTGGGACAATCAAGTCTGGGTCGAAAGTGCCTATTTCCAGTATTTTCGCTGCCAGTGTTATGAATGCAAATGCTCCAGCAAATAGAGCTGTCCTAGTCGATGAGTTCTCTAATGGATTTATCCATAAACTAAAGTCATATCTAAACCCACCCTTTGAGATAAATACGATTGCTTTGGCGATCCACCAGAAGGCTAGACCTTGTAACGCCCAGCCTATGGCTCTGGTAGGCCATGTTCCTCCAACTAACCCGACGATGAAAATGTTGATGATCAGAACTAACCCCATAGTTGCATAAGGTGCGAGTCGATATTTTGAAATTTGAGCAACTGCTATTGATATAACAGTGTAGATAATTGTTACCGTGAGTCCTTCCCAGTTGCCCCAGTCATCCCATCCGGAGAGTATTAGTCCAATTATCCCTTCTATTGCCGCACCTGCTAGCAAGGGCAAAAATATATATTGCTTGGCTTTTAGAGGATAATCGTGGCGCCACTCTTGGTATTTGTAGCAAATACCTATGATTCCCAAGTACAAAATGGATGAGACTGAAATAATCAAGCCGATTTGGTTGATATCTAGTCCTAATGTGGGCAGATTAATTAATGTAATAAGAGCTAGATGTATTGTGATAGTCCCTGAGTATAGCCAGATGGGTTTTCGATACTTGGCAAGTCCGACTGTATATATCGCTGTGAAGACCCACCACACCGTAGTCGCGTAGGCCGGGAATGTTTGTGGAAGCTGGATAATATACCCCAATATCGCAACAGACCAGAGGGGAATGACTATTAGCATTAAGAATAGTGAAGCATTTTTGAGAAATCCGATTGATAATGCAGAATTTACAAATGTCTGTTCCCAACCCTCATGATCGTTTTGTTTAACCAATCGGTTCCTATGTCCGCAATTTGTGCAATATATATCTTCATCTGTAGGTGCAGCAGTGCTACTTTTTTCCAGGTCCTGATCGCAATTTGTGCAAAATTCAGTTTTAGATAGTTGAGTAATTAGGTAGTTATTTACCTGCGCTTTCGCAGAGTTCCACATTTCTAGGAACCAAGGGGCGGAGGTCAGAATAAAAATTATTGACAGTGAACAGATCAATGGGACCGCGACCAACATGAACGCTGGAGATACAAAGTCTATGCTGATACCTGGGCTAGAGTAGACAAGACCCCCCCAAGCTGAAATGAAAATGAAGGCTAAAGACCACAGTGTTAATGGGTAAGAGAAAACCACCCTAGTTTTGGCAAACCATATGAAAATCAAGGATATTACAGCGAAGAAAGACATTAGAGTAGGCCTAAGGGGGATTTCCAAACAATCCGATACGGAAGCTTCATGCTTAGGCGAGCATAGTCTTTCTAAGGAAATCAGATCTGAAATTTGACCTGGTATTAGATTGAGGGCATATACCATGGTTAGGGTAAGAGGGATTATTGGTAACCATTGGAATGGTGATTTTTTCCACATTTGGGCTAATGCCGCCGTTAATATGGTAGCAACCATCATGCTTGTAGTCTTACTCCACATGGGCGCTGAATCTATCAACGTTACTGAGAGGATTAGCAGGATGGATATTCCAAACCACGGCTTTAAGATTGGCCAGTTTTCTTCTACAAGGGTAGGTGGGCTTAATCTAATTCTGTCTCCCACTAGAACGTACAATAATGAGATCGATACCAAAATCAAAGGAAGATAAGTTTCAGCCTTAATATCGTATTCCGTAACGGCCAGAACGATTGCAAGAGGGAATAATAGAGCTGAAAAGTGTTCTAACCAACGAAGTGCGGTGTGCCGAACTGCATCTAATGATGATAGTGCAGTCACCAAAAAGCACAGAGCTAGTGGGCCATTATTTTGGTTAGGATTTTCCCAATATGAAATCCCTAAAATAATAAGCGGTAATAACCCTATGAAAAAGGAAGACCATACAAGTGGATGCCTCAAACTCTTCCCACCAGATTTATCTAGGTATGACCTTAAATAAAGGAGAGCTAAAGCATAGGCGGAAAGAGGGCTGATAGCCCATTTCCATATCTGCCAATTTTGCCCGAAAGAGGCCACAGCTAGAAAAATTGTAATACCACCGAGTGCTATGAACCCGTGGGTTAAGACATAACCTCGATATTTATACGCCAAAATCCCCCAGACGGGTGTCCCAATACCGGATACAACTAACCATGCAACAGGACTGAGGTTTATTTCCAGTCCTACTCCGGGAATTTTCGGTTCTGTACTGATCGGGTCAAACAGAAGGTATGCAATGATGCCAGCCGCGAAAAGGCTCCATACCGATCCTATTGTTATCAGAGCCAATCCTGAAAAATGAAGACCTATTTGCTCCTTTACAAGGTGCCCCACTCCAATAAAAGCGGCCATTTGAACAAAAGCAAGTACCATAAGGACTAATCTCATATCCTCATTAGGCCAATAATTAACTAGTAGTACCAGAGAACTAATCGTGATTAAGAGTATTCCGAAACCCAGAAAGGAGGACATTGCATTCTCTGAGTATAGGGTGGTCCAGAGACCTGCCCAATTAAAATAAGATTTTTGGGTGCCAAGGTGAGCGCCCTCGTTAATATGACCAGCTGAAGCCAAATTAGGGGATGAAGTGCTCACCTCTGGGTCAATAAAAGACTGAACTGGTGAAGCTTCGTTGACTGGTATATGAGAGGCACTTAAAACTTCTGAAGGTGATGCAGATTCCGGTCCTGATATGTTCATTCCAAGTGATATAGCATTCGAATAAAGATCTGATTCAGAGGATGATTTACCTTGGTCTTGGGATACAGCTAATACCTGATCAAAAAAATATCGCAAGGATGATTCAGTTTTTTCTGACACCTGAGATTCGATAACTGTTTTTAGCTTTTCAAATAGGTTTGCTTTTCGCAACTCTAGTCTTGAAATGAATTGTCGAGATAGTAATTCATCAGGATTCGTTACCTGGGAAAGAGAAAATTCAATGTGCCTTAGTTCTGAAAGAGTTTCCTCTAAGCTATCGTTGCTTGA
>RQOP01000103.1 GCA_008373095.1 SAR202 cluster bacterium
ACCAAACAACCTGAGATTCAGCATAGGGGCTTCAACATACAATTCCCACCAAATGAAAAACCCTGCTGATGCCAAAAAGATTCCGAATCCCGTAATCACAGACAATGAATCCCAGCCGTAGCGGGATCCAAGAGTCATTGCCAGTAGTAATGAAATCAGTGTGGCTGCTGAAAAAGTAGCACCCAGCCAGTCAAAGTGGTCATTTGTCCCATCCCCGCCCCCGCTACGCTTACTATCCAAGATAAGCATAGCCGTTATTAGTGAGAGGACCCCCAATCCAGCAGTGGTGTAGAGAACTGCTTCCCAACCAAGATAATCTACCAGAAAGCCACCAATAGCTGGTCCTACAACTGCCCCTACCCCAACAACGCTCATCGTTAGACCAAGGGCTCTTCCTCTATCTTTGTCGCCAAAAGCGGATATTACCATCGCCATTGAGGTACCTTGCGTCATTGCAGAACCAACACCCTGAACTATTTTGGTACCAATCAATAATTCGATATTAGGAGAAATTGCCGCAAGGAATCCCCCAGTAGCAAAAATCATGAATCCAAGCAGATATATTTTTTTCCTGCCCAGGATGTCAGAAAGGCGCCCCATGGGTAATAAAAGTGCGGCGATGGTCAATCCATATCCAATGACAATCCATTGAGTGGTTGGCAAATCAGTATTGAACTGGTCAGCAATTGAAGGTAGTGCTACGTTGATACTGCCGTGGTCAAAAACGGAAGTAAACAGGCCGACAGATACAGCAAATAGAACCCACCATTTATAATTAACGTGACTTCCGGGGGTATTTTTTTTAACGAAATTGCCTAGCATTAGCAGGCGCACTCCAAGATTGCCCTACGCATGGTACATTAGACGTGTTAACTTTACGAAACACATTGAGCTGTGGATGAATCTTTGTTTATGACCAAGCAACGGCCTATTAAATAAATGTAAATGCAGGCAGAACAAATGTATGAATGTGAAAAATGTAATTACAGATGATCTAAACATAGGATATGAAGAGCATGGTGACTCAGAAGGTTTTCCAGTCATTTTGCTTCATGGATTTCCATATGATATTAGGTCCTGGGATAAAGTAATACCTTTTTTGGTGAATGGAGGTAAGAGGGTTTTAGTGCCGTATTTAAGAGGATATGGCCCTACTAGATTTAGGTACCCGGGAACACCTCGCAAGGCACAGCAATCTGCGATAGCTCAAGACGTTGTAGATTTTGCAAATAACCTAGGAATTAGTGAATTCGCACTATCTGGGTTTGACTGGGGAAACCGTGCAGCATGTATTGTTTCCATATTTCATCCTAATATGGTTAAGGCTTTTGTCTCAATAGGCGGATATGCGGTTCAAGATACGGTCAATAGTGAGTTACCTGCCTCGGCTGATTCTGAGGCAAAACTGTGGTATCAGTGGTACTTTAACACTGAGCAAGGACGGGTCGGACTTGAGCGAAACAGAAGAGATATTATTCGCTATCTCTGGGAAACTTGGTCACCAAGTTGGAAGTACTCAAATGAAGTATTTGAGGCATCTGCCGCATCATTCGACAATCCTGATTTCGTCGAAATCACCCTACATTCCTATAGGCATCGACACATGAATGCCACTGGTGAAGATAGGTTTGTTGAAATTGAACAGGAACTTTCAAAAGGGCCTGTAATTGAAGTTCCGTCCATAGTCCTGCGGGGTGGAGAGAGTGGGCTTTGGACTCCTTCTAGAGGTTCGGGAAAAGATAAAGAAAAATTCGGCCAACTAATTGATTGGCGGGTTGTTGATGGTGCTGGGCACGATCTTCCCGTACAAAGGCCTGAAGAGGTTTCTTCAGCACTACTGGAACTTATTTAATTCAGAGTGCAAAAAACTGGAATAAGAAATATTTAGTTCTGAGGTTTCAGGATTAAAATATCCTTACACTCTTAGCCTGACTTTCTGTTAATCCTAGCGATGGTGACGGCCAAATTGTCTCTTCAGTCCGTTACGTTTGTTGGATTTTTTCATTTCAGCGAGGCGTTTTATAAACTCGGCTGTAGTTTCTTTTTTCTTTTCCGGTCGATCTTTGGATTTGGCCATGATTATTGCTCCGTTTTACGCCTGATATTTAAAGTGCCTCATCCGTGATTTTGAAACAACCAGAAACATCTGGGCATCAGATTCTATTTTGTGTCACCCACCTATTATATTCTGTCTCGTATAAGTAGCCAAACTGATTCTCGCATCTGTTTCGCAATCCGTAATATATAGAATTAGAAATACGAATAAACATTTAATGGTTTTCACGAAATAAATAACCTTTTGTCTTGTAGGATTCAAGTCAATATAAGTAAAACGTGTAAACACTTGTTCAACCAATCCTTAATTTTATCCCTCGCAAGTAAATATCATTTAGCAGGGAGTCCTAGAAAAGATATCCTCTCAGGATTGACGGTAGCACTGGCTCTTGTACCAGAAGCAATTGCATTTGCTTTCGTCGCTCATGTGGAACCTCTTGTGGGTCTTTACGCAGCCTTTTTTGTCGGTTTTATTACCTCTGTGTTTGGTGGGCGTAGTGGAATGATTTCTGGGGCCACCGGTGCTATGGCAGTGGTGATGGTGGGGTTAGTGGTTGCTCATGGAGCTGAATATCTTTTTGCCACCATAGTTCTTACGGGCTTAATTCAGGTTTGTGCGGGACTGCTCAGGTTCGGCAAATTTATTCGTTTAGTTCCATATCCTGTTATGTTGGGGTTCGTCAACGGACTTGCCATAGTGATTTTTCTTGCCCAGTTGGGGCAATTTAAGAGTAATGACAAGTCGAAAATTGATGCTGTTTCATCTGAAGAAACCGGACACAGCGCTCTCGATGTAGTTTTCTCAGGAGGATGGCTTCAGGGTACTGAAATGGTCATTATGTTAGCTCTTACACTACTTACTATGGCCATCATAGTATTACTTCCGAAATTACCTAATGTAGGTAAATTGATTCCGGCCCCACTTGCATCCATAATCATTGTTTCAGTATTAGCAATCAGTTTCGGTTTGGATACAAAATCGGTGGGTGATCTTGCAAGCGTATCTGGTGGATTGCCAACATTCCATATACCGACTGTGCCATTTAACCTAGAGACTTTATTTATCATTATTCCATTTGCATTTACTCTTGCTGGGATAGGTCTTGTTGAAAGCCTCCTCACCCTTACTTTGATTGACGAAATTACTGACACAAAAGGAAATCCCAATTTAGAGTGTTTCGGTCAAGGTTTGGCGAATTTGGTTTGTGGCTTTTTTAAAGCTATGGGCGGATGCGCCATGATTGGGCAATCCATGATAAATATGGAATCAGGTGGGAGAGGGCGATTGTCGGGATTGACTGCATCTATCGCTTTACTCGCATTCATATTATTTCTTTCAGGTTTGATTGAAATGATTCCATTGGCTGCTCTTACCGGAATCATGATGATGGTTGTAATTGGGACATTTGCTTGGCCGTCATTGAAACTTTTATTGAAAGTTCCTAAAGAGGACGCATTGGTTGTTATTTTGGTTACAGTTGTGACAGTAATCCAGGATCTTGCCATTGCCGTCTTGGTTGGCGTGATAGTTTCATGCCTGGTGTATGCCTGGAAATCATCTAGGCAGATTGAAGTTAGTGGCGATGATCTTGAAGGCCCTAATAATCAAACTTATCTGTTGCAGGGCAATCTGTTTTTTGCGTCTACTTCCAAATTTAAGGAGATTTTAAATCCTAGCCGATATGATGCTGACCGGGTTTTATTGGATGCTAGCGGGGTGAACCTGTGGGATCATTCTGCCCTAGAAGCGCTTGATTCTCAGACAACTAAATTTAAGGAAGTTGGAAAGACTCTTGGTCTTACAAACGTTCAACCTGAGTCGATGAAAATAATCCAGAAAGCAAAAAACGTTTATGAAATAAACATCGTAGATTAAATACTTAAGTAGACTCAGATGTTTTTTCAGTCCCTCTAGTCGCCATTAATAATCGTTTCACTAACTCCCCTAAATTGAGATCCAGCTTACAGAGCTAATAATCAAAATGTTAGTATTCGCCTATTATATTTAGGCATCTTTGGGAGCTATGATTAATATGGCATCTAACCGCTTTGGGTTTGGAGAATTCCAATATGAAGTTATTCCAGATTGGGGTATTACCCCGAGCCTAGGTGTTGTGTCAGATGTGGCCACAGATTCAAATGATAGAGTTTATCTGGCCGTTCGAAACATACCTCATCCTGAAACATTGGGGGGTGAGATATTGGTCCTGGATCAGAATGGGAATACTTTGGACTCTTGGGGTCAGGATTTGTTCTCAACACCCCATGGCATCTGGATTAGCAAAGAAGACAAGATTTTCCTTGCAGATTCTAGTGACCATACAGTTCGCTCATACACTACAGAGGGTCATTTAGAATTCACTATTGGCACCGCAGGTAAAACAGGGGAATCAGGATGTCCATTCAACAGGCCTACGCGAGCTGTCCAATCAGATTCAGGCACGATATTTGTGTCTGATGGTTATGGCCAGGATAGGATTCACAAATTCACAGATAAGGGGGAGTGGATCATGTCCTTCGGGGAAACGGGTAAAGGGTCCGGCTTTCTAAATCTTCCTCATGATGTAACTATCGGACGCAATGGTGAAGTATTGGTACTGGATAGAGAGAATAGACGATGTCAGGTTTTTGATCAGGAAGGCACCTATATATCTGAGTTTGAAGGATTACGTTCTCCGAACGATATGGTTATAGACGAAGCAGGATTTTTTCACATTGCAGAAGGTTGGTATCAGGAGATAGCTTCCATCTGTGTCATGTCACCAGAAGGCAGTATTATTGGGCGCTGGGGAGAAAGGGGTGATAAACCAGGAGCTTTTCAAGGAGCACCCCATGGCTTATGGATAGATTCAAAAGGAAACATGTACGTTGCCGAAGTTGCTGCCAATAAAGCAATTCACAAATTTGCCAGAATTTGAGGCATGTCAGAGTCCTGAGTCAAAAATGTTACTACAGAAAATGAGGTGACTAATTGCGGAAATGGAGAGAGATTCTATGATAACTAAGTTCGATGCTTTTTATGGCGGGCATGTTGAAATCGAGGATTTTGGATTCCAGGGCATTCCAGTAGATGATCGTTGGCTGTCGGACAAACATTTGTCGACGGCTTTAGATATTGCGAAACAATTTGCTACCTTAATGGATGCAAAAGGTTTTGACACCCTATGGCTTTCCGAGCACCACTTTCAACGCGAAGGCTATGGTTGTATTCCTAATATTCCAATGCTAAGCATTTACTTATCGCAATTTACAAAGGATTTAAATTTCGGTGGTTTTTTTAATGTTGTCACTGCCTGGCATCCCCTTAGATTGGCTGAAGATTTTGCTATGGCAGATATTCTCACCGGTGGTAGGACTCGGCTAGGGGTCGGAAGAGGCTATATAGCTCGGGAAGTTGAAACCTTAGGAGGTTTTTTAGAGGATAACGATGCTAACAGGGAATTATTTGAGGAGCAGATAGAAATACTTAGAAAGGCTTGGAATGCCCCTTCATTTAGTCACCACGGTAAGCACTATCAAATACCAGCTGATGTAACGCATCGAGGTAGCAAACTAAAAGATGTGACCGTTGTCCCCAGGCCTCTTCATGGAAAGGTCGAAATGTGGCAGCCGATTACGAGTGCCACCCAAAGAGGATATGACTTTATGGTCAAACACGACATTAACGGTGTTATAGCCACGACCGGGGATGCGGCGGACAGGTTTGCCAAGGAATATCAATCTGCTTTGCTACGAATTGGAATCGAATCAGAATTGGGGTCGAGATTAGCAATTGGATGTCAAATACACATTTCTGAAACTAAGGAAAAAGCACTCAAAGAAGCAGAACCTTTTTATCAAGAAGCATTGAAGGGATTGGCACCGCTCGGTAGGTTTCCTGACCTTTCACCTGATCAGATTAAATCTACGTTCGATCCTAAGTTAGCTCCATTGTCAGGATTACCGACTATCCGGGACGCTGTGGATGAAGGTTCTTGGATCTGTGGCCCCCCTGAGCATGTGATAGAAAAATTGCAAGAATTACAGGAAAGATTTCCGGGTCTTGATAGAGTGTTTGTAGCAGCTGGTGGTCTGGGAATTCCTCCAAGTGCTATGTTGGCTGATATAGAGTCTTTCTCAAATGAAGTTATGCCATTTTTCAATAAAGTGTCAGCATAGCATTAAAGGATTTATTGGAGTGTCTTTTTGTAAATAAAAATCCGTTACGATAGGTATAGTCAAAAGATCAAATTTTTCATGCAAATTAGGAGACATATTCATGAGTATAAAAGTTATTATTTCAGCGGACGTAAAGGATTTTGATAGTTTCAGTAAAGTATTTAATGGTGAAGGACCGCAGAATGCTCGAAAGGAAGCGGGATTTATAGCAGAAGATCATAAGAACCTAGATAATCCAACTAATGCAGTTGTAATCGGTACAGTAGATTCCAAAGAATCTTTCCAGGCATTCTTTAATACACCAGAACAGGCTGAGCGTATGAAGAGCGCCGGCATCGTATCAGAACCCAAAGTAACTTTTTTGGCCAACTAATACATATCTGACTTCAGTTTTTTGGTTGATGTTGCCTAAGAAATCGGCGAGCGTGGGTCACTGCAGTTTCAATGTTTTCCGGAGTATCTTTCCATGGGAAAATAGTGGTTTCTGAATTAGGCGCTAGATTGGCCACTTCTATGGCAGTTTCATACGGGTGAGCTGGAACGTTGTCTGGAGCTACCAAGATAGGGGTCTTTAGTGAACGTACGAAATCCCGGGATGCTGTAAATACAAAGTCCGCCCGATTTGTATACATATTGGTAAGAAAGTCGTGGATATTGTCCATGCTGATGTCTGGATTTCTTTTAGATAGTGGTGGCCCCCAGCGATCGATGTTATTTTGATAGAAAATGTCAGGATGTTCAGAAGTGAATCCACTGGGCTGCATTAATGCAGCTGCAGGGATTCGATCTGGAGCTAATCTCAATAAATTGTGAATCATGGGACCTCCAATACAGAATCCCATAACTAAAAATTCCTGTATGCCCAGATGATCCATAAGTCCTAATTGGTCATCTGAGTATGCGTCCCATGGCCTGTCAATTTCGAGCGGCCCACTGGATTGGCCTAAATCGGCATTTCGCAAATCAGCTGCTATGCATCTAAAGTCATTTTTGTACATTTCCATCGGGTTGAATGGAACAGATGTATCCAGAGAAGCAATTGATGAATTGAGACCTCCACCAGGTATGATCAACAAGGGAAATCCTTCACCAACCTCCTCATAGTAAATGCTGACTGGTCCTCTTTTGTAAAATGGCATTGCTTACCTCTGTTGTTGAAAAAGATTCTAAAAACTAGGTTTAGTTGGGTACGGGGTGAGCTGTAATTCATGGGTCCAGCAAGATTTATCTTGTGTATGTAGATAGTAGAAAGCTTCCGCAATTTTGACCGGATTTATTATAAATTCCGGGTTTTGTTGAGATCGAGGCATCGCTCTTGTTCCTGGAGAATCGATGGTGCCATCGATGACAACATTGGCGACATGGACTCCGAATTCAGAATATTCCTCCGTAAGAACCTGAGCCAGAGTACGCATCATTACTCTTGGATAATAAAGTGACTGCCCGGTCATTCTCTTTCGACCTCGTAGTGATTGAGCATTATTGGAAATTAGGAACGAACCTTGACCTCTTTCCCGCATTGAGGGCATTACTTCTTTGGCTACCAAAAAAGGACCTCTGACAGAAATGTGTTGGGCGGTTTCCAGCATTTCCAGTGGAATGTGTTCAAGCAATTCTTTTTCTGGAGGAAGGTCGCGTCCTTCAAGATAACCTGCATTGTAGACTAAGACATCAGGTTCACCGGCTTCTTTCCGTATTTGCGAAAAAGCATTTGATATAGAGTCACTTGATACCAAGTCCAACTCTACGATCATACTCTCTCCACCTTGTTCAGCAATTGCGTCTTGGAGTTTGGATGCATTTGCACTGGTACGGGTTGTGAGGACGACAAAAAAACCTTCTTGAGCAAACTTTTGGGCTATTGCACCTCCCACCCCCCAGCGAACGCCTACAGGCAAATCGCTATCGTCAAGATTGTCGCCATGAACCAATCTCGTGTTACGGCCGTCAGATTGCCATTTGGATGTGGCCCCTATAACGACTGCTACGGGTTTTTTGTTTGAATTCATGTCACACTCCCCTATTAGTAAATGTTAACCAAATATGCTAGATGATATCGTTTAGGAATCTGAGCCGCATTGTATCTGATCATATAGGAGTTTTGATAAATGGATGAAATAAATATTGGGTTTATAGGTCTTGGCAATATGGGACAACATATGTGCCTTGCTTTAATACAAAATAACTATAAGGTGACTGTGCACGATATAAACAGAGATGCCGCTTTACCAGCATTGGAATTAGGGGCTACATGGGCAGATACTCCAAGTGAGCTCGCCAGTCAAAACGACATAATATTTACATCATTACCAGGTCCTACTGAGGTTGAAGCTGTTGCCACAGGTGAGGATGGCATAATCGACGGGATAGCTAGTGACTCGGTATGGGCCGACCTAAGTACCAGCTCCCCTGAATTAATGAGGCGGCTGCAGGAAACTTTTGCTTCTAGAGGTGCCTCAATATTAGATGCTCCTGTAAGCGGGCGCCGATCAGATGAAAATGGTGTTACATTAAATGGAGTTTTATCAATCATGGTGGGTGGGCATGAGAATATTTATATGAAGCTCAAACCCATTTTTGAATCTTTCGGGAATAAGGTCACATACACGGGTGAAATAGGTACTGCAACAATCTGCAAGCTCGCAAATAACATGTTCCAGTATGGTTTGGAACGTTTATTGGTTGAATCCCTTACCCTTGGTGTAAAAGCGGGGGTGTCTGCAGAGACACTTATGCAGTGCATAAGAAACGGTGCTGGTGGGAGTGGTCGAATCCTAAATGTATCGATGCCGGATACATATTTGCAGGGTAAATTTGATGGCGGAACTGGATCGGAATCAACTTTTCCTATCTCTAGAAAGGATATGGCACTGGCGTTGGAATTAGGACGTGAACTTAACGTGCCTCTTCAAATAGCTACTGGGACCTACAATGATATGACAGCAGCCGTAAATAGAAAGGAATGGGCTGATTTAAATTACAGGGTTTATCACCTTCTTCAGGAAGAAAGGGCGGGTAACGTCGAGGTTAGAATTAATCCTGAGAAGTGAGTGATTTTAGATGGAAGTTTTGCAGCAATCCAAATTGTCAGGTGTACTTCAAAAATATTTGGTTATATAAACTGTAGTTTGGATGTGCCGCCCCCAAGATTCCGGGGACGGCTGGGTGAAGTAATTTATCTTTCCCCCCAATAACCCATATCCTTTCGTCGCTGTACATTGTCACTGACTGGTAGAACCTCTACGGGTCCCATAGCGAGGTGGAACTCTAGTAGAGAGGCTACATCTTCGAATGTGCCGGCTTTAAGAACTGCGAAGCTACGGTGAGAAACAGGATGTCCCCAGGCTCCTATGACCTCTACCGCATCATTTCCTTCGACCCAAGCTTGCCCTGATTTTGCTGCCTCCGGTCCATGCAGTACCCTGGTGCAAGTACTGTGGTCGTGTTGTGCACTGATATGGAAAAGCATAATAATACCTCCGCATTTAATATATATTTTTGGCACTATACATCAAAAAAGAAGCTTAATTAGTCTTTTACATCAAGAATAATCTTTTGAAATACGGCTATATTGCTATCCCAAATTCTGTTTTGAATTCTTTCCAAACCGCTTCTTCTATATCAACGGTGGCACTAGAGAAGACTTGATTGAATTCGGTGACATTAGAGGGTCCAGTAAGAACAATACCGTTACCGCTGACTGGGGCATCTAGTGCAAACTGGATGGCCAAATCTCTGATATTTAATCCTCGAGTTTGGCACCATTCCCACATCTTGTGTGCCATAGGATATATGGAAGGGTCCATCCTGCTTCCCACCAGTGACGGGGGTAATTCATCTTTGCCATTAATAGTCCCTCTGAATATAGGTTCCGGTCCTGCTAGAAGAGATCCCGTTAAAGGACTGGCTAAGATTATTCCCACGTCGTCCCTCAATGCCAGTGGAATGGAGGTTTTTGCGAGAGACTGTGAAAGCAAAGTATAGTCCAAGAAAGAGAGAATAATATCCATTTCTCCGGTTTCGATAGCACGTTTATGGAATTCATGTTGTCTCACACCAATACCGATATGCCCAATTCTGCCTTTTGCTTTCCATTCCACCATAACGTCTAAACAGT
>RQOP01000104.1 GCA_008373095.1 SAR202 cluster bacterium
ACCAGGAGCGCAGAAATAATACGAACTCCCTTTGTAGTCGTGGGACCCTCCGTTCGGATTTTCAGGATTAACGGACATATGGCACACAGGGTCAATAGCCTCTTTTCTAGGCTTTGAGAACAAAGGAATTTTCATAATACGGCCTCTTCCTGCTTATAAATCGCTATTTTTTAAACGGAGGGCATTTAGTACCACTGTTATGGAACTTATGCCCATTGCTGTCGCTGCTATTACCGGGTTTAAGAATCCTCTATCCCCTATTAAAGGAGAAAGAATATCGGGTACCGTTTGCGAAGTAAATAAAGGATACAAGATGCCAGCTGCCACTGGAACTAGTAGCATGTTGTATGCAAAAGCCCAGAACAGATTTTGTTTTATGGTTTTGATGCAGGATTTACTTAATTGGATTGATTTGACTATAGAAGATAATCGGTTGCCCAGTATAGTGATCTGGGCCGATTCAATCGCAATGTCCGTGCCGTTACCCATAGCTATACCCAAATCCGCCTGAGTGAGAGCTGGAGCATCGTTAATTCCGTCGCCAACCATGCAAACCTTTTTCCCATTATGCTGAAGGTTAGATATATATTTAGCTTTGTCTTGAGGGAGCAAATCGGATTTATAGTTTCTTATACCAAGTTCTTTAGCCACGGTTTCCACAACTTCTTTTGCGTCTCCACTCAATATTACTAAATCTAAGTTCATATTCTGCAGCCGGCTTATTGTTTCTTTTGCATCATCTCGAATAGTGTCGGAAACTAAAATTGAACCCGCATATTCGCCCCCAATTGCTACGTGAATTTTTCCAAGATTGTCGGTGTTTGAGTTCTGTAAAAACTCCACTTGGTGAGTTTCAAGAAAAACTTTCTTCCCAACTAGTATTTCTTTATTACCTATCATTCCTGAGGCGCCTAGGCCAGGGAAGGCTTGGAATTGGTAAACGTCGTATGTTTCGATATTTTTTAAGGAACATTCAGACAGGATGGCTTTTGCTAAAACATGCTCAGAATTTTTTTCTACAGCCCCAGCGTATTTTAATATCTCAGCTTCCGAATAGCCTGTGGTGGGCTCTATATGGCTCACTTTTGGATCCCCATTGGTAAGAGTTCCTGTCTTATCAAATATCACAGAATCAACTTTTTGAAGGGTTTCTATTGCTAGAGCGTCTTTGTATAAAATGCCGTGCTCTGCACCTTTCCCGCTTCCCACCATTATTGCTATCGGGGTGGCCAAACCCATGGCACATGGACAAGCAATTACAAGCACGGCTACTGCTGCTATTGTTGCATAGGAATGTTCAGGGGTTGGGCCAAAAAACATCCATATTAAGAACGTGAGAGATGATACGCATAGGATAATCGGTACCAAAAGTGCGGCTAATTTGTCAGCAATTCGCTGAATTGGAGCTTTCGATGTTTGTGTGTCTTCAATCAGGGAAATTATCTTTGAATATATAGTGTTCGTAGAAAGTGTTTCCGTGATTATCTTTATGCTGCCGGTGCCGTTGATAGTGGAAGTTAAAACGGAGTCTCCAATCTTCTTTACAGCTGGGATACTTTCTCCAGTAAGGGAAGATTCATCTACCTCTGAAAATCCTTCAATTACTGAACCGTCTACTGGAATAATCTCTCCTGGTTTTACAGCTACAACATCACCAATGACAAGATCATCAACAGGAACTTTTTTCACTTCAGTGCCTCGGATGGTGTTTGCCATTTTGGGTGCTATCTCCATTAGGGATTTGATGGAATCAGTTGCTCTCATTCTCGATTTGGATTCCAAATAACGTCCAAGTAAAACCATTCCAATTATTGCGCAAGAAGTTCCAAAATGTGTTTCGCTAAAGGAGTTATTTATCCCAAGTAAATCACTAATAACCACGAAAGCACTGTACAGGTAAGCGGCTGAAGTCCCCACGGCGATCAAGGTATTCATATTGGTGGTTCGGTGTTTTGCGGCGCTTAGAGAACTTTTATAGAACTGCGAACCAGCCCAGAGTTGTATTACGGTAGCAATTATGAAAGCAAGATACTGGTGATTGAATGGAAGTAGAGACACAAAGTTAGGGATCATTGCCAACATGATAATTGCCGCCCCGGAGAGACTTGCTAGAGCCTGTTGGATTATGAGTCTTTGTGCTCTTTCAGTTGAGCCATAGCCCAATTCCTCTTTGTCTAGATAAGACGATGCGTAACCAGCATTAGTGATTGCCAGCCTGATGGAAGAGATCGATTCAAATCCGGGAATATATCTAACCTTTGCTGTTTCTGTAGCCAAATTTACTAATGCTTCTTCCACACCAGCTAATTTTGATATGGAGTTCTCAATGTGAGATACACATGCCGCACATGTCATTCCTTCAATGGATAGGGTTATAGATTCAGAGCCCATTTGGTATCCGGCATTTTCGATTGCCGATTTGAGGAGATCTTTCTGTATTTCACCATTCCGGATGTGTACTGTGGCCTTCTCTGTAGCAAGGTTTACTACGGCCTGTTCAACTTGCGGTACACCTTCGAGGGCTTCGCCCACGTGGTATACACAGGCCGCACATGTCATTCCGCTGACAGGGATAGTTATGGACGTTACCTTTTGTTTGTCAACCATTCCTTTGCTCACCATACTTGAAACCACGGGGCAACCTATTAAAATTATACGTCTAATAAAAAAAGCCGACATCTAATGACGGCCTTTTTTAAGATAAATTGAACAGGGTTAATGCATTACATTGTCCTAACCACTCCAACTACACGTCCTCGTACCGATACGTTTGCAGCGGCAACAGTGATAGGTTGCATATATGAATTTGCAGGAACTAACTTTACTTTATCTCCTTCAAGGTAAAAGTGTTTCAATGTGGCCTCTTCTCGATCTTTCAACCAAGCCGCTACCATGTCTCCATTTTGAGGTTGTTCTATTGCTTCAAGTAACACAAGGTCACCATCCCCCACCAAAGCGTCAACCATGGATTCCCCTTTGACACGAAGTGCGAACACATTTTCCTTTCCTTTAGTCAGAAAAGGGGGCAGGTCCACATTGTCAAAATCAGTATCATTCCATTGCTCTGTATTTGCTAGGGGCAGTGGCTCGCCAGCTGCAATGCTTCCTACTACTGGTATGGATATTAAATTTCTCAGAGTTGAAGTCGCGGTTTCACCCAATAATTCAATTCCTCTAGATACTTCCCGACGTCTCTGCAAATAGCCCTCGCGTTGGAGTATTTGTAGATTGTAGTCAACTACAGAAGTTGAGCTGATTTCGCACCCAGTTTGAATGTCCCGAACGGTAGGGGGATAACTGTTTTTGCCCATGAAATCTTTAATATAATTAAGCATGGTCTGTTGTCGTTTTGATAAAGGTCGCTTCATTAACATCACTTCCTTTCCTTAAGGTTGGAATAAATAATAAGTACTAATGTTCGGAACAAATTATCAGAACAATTGTGCTATGTCAATGAGCTTCACTTCCTTTTGTTGATGTGATTTTTAGAGAATGTTCGTTGACCCTCTAAAAGTTGCGATGCTACACTGAGAATGTGAAAGATATCACCAATGCATCATGGTCCAAGGAGGAGATATGATCCGAAGAGTAGTTGGAGCAGTGTTTATTACTGGGTTATTGCTGAGTGCATATGCCTGTGGTGAGAATGTGCCTCCAAAGGGAAGTCACGACGAAGTGAAACCTGCACCTATTGTTTCTACTTCTTCTAGTCAGGCTTCTAGTTCCGCTGCCATGGCTCCGCCCCCTGCAACGACATCTTCTCAATCTTCTGCTACATCCTCTGCTTCTGCATCGTCTCCCGCAGATTATTCTTTAGATATTGCTATGAATGATGCTAATGCTAACTACGTATTTAATCCCGCTGATATAACAGTGAAGGTTGGAGAAACCGTTACTTTGAAGCTTACATCTGAAAATGAATTTCACAGTTTCACGGTAGATGATCTTGGCATTGACGTAGAAGTTGATGCTGGTACAACTGAAGAAATCACATTCACCTTTTCTGATGCTGGTACATTTGAGTTGATCTGCATTCCCCATGAATCTCTTGGTATGGTGGGCAAAATAATAGTTCAATAATTGACTCCCTAATATCGGTTTGTAGTAGATAGGTGTGCTGAGATGAAGCTTTCGAAACTATCGATAAATGTGTGGCTATTTTCTTGTCTTTTGCTGCTATTACTAGGTTGTTCCTCGGGAGATGACTCAGAGTCTTCCTTTGAAAAAATTGAATCTCCTACAAAAGCTGTTTTGAGTGAAGAAAGTGTGTCTCCAGCAGTAATACCAACTGTGGAAACAGTGAAAGTTCTTGAAAGTGGATCAGTTGGTGTTGCAGTTGTACAACCCACAGTGGTTACGAAATTGGAGATTCCTACAACTGTTCCAAAAGTGTCGATGCCAATTAAATCCATTCCTACTAATACC